>CAZXCT010000137.1:0-1536 GCA_964639395.1 uncultured Bifidobacterium sp. | reverse complement strand
AGAAGTATTCGGACCATATTATGGTGCCGATCTCGATCAGCTCTTCTGACGCAGAACGGGAACAGGTCAACAGCGCACAAGCTTTATGGACTAAATCTCCTTCTGAAATTTCTGACGAAGAGTACAACGAATTCTATAAAAGCAGTCTTGGATCTTTTGATGAGCCGTTCATAACGATGCATAACAAAACTGAAGGCTCAATAGATTTCACAAGCCTTTTGTTCGTGCCGAAGACTGCGCCGTTTGACCTCTTTGAACCAGAACGCAAAACGAAAGTTAGTCTATACATCAACCGTGTATTTATAAGCCAAAATATTGACGGCATCATTCCGACTTGGCTTCGATTTGTAAAAGGCATTTTGGATACGCCAAGCTTGGACTTAAACGTGAGCCGTGAAATGGTTCAAAACAGCCCAGTGATCAGGAAAATCTCAAAATCTATTACCAAGCGAATTCTCTCAGAACTGAAGAAGAGTTTAAAAAAAGATGATACTGAATATGACGTTTTCTGGAACCAATTCGGTAAAGTCCTAAAAGAGGGCCTTTACGAAGATTATGAAAATCGGGAGAAGATCGCTGAAATTACTCGTGTTTACTCGTTCAAGCACGACAAATTAGTAACGCTTGATCGATACATTGAGGAAATGGCTGAAAAGCAGGAAAAGATTTACTACCTTGCCGCAGATACTTTGAAACAAGCCAAGTCTAGCCCCCACCTTGAAGGCTTCAAAGCAAAAGGTATTGATGTGCTTCTAATGACTGATCCAATCGACGCTTTTTGGATGTCGCAAATGGCAGTCTATAAAGGGAAACAATTCCTGTCTGTTTCGAGAGACAAATATGATCTCTCAGACCTTTCTGATGAAAAAACTGAAGATGAGAACGAAGCAACAGAAGCAAATCCAGTCGCTGCTTTAATCAAAGACTGTCTTGGTGATCTCGTAGAAGATGTGAAATCAACAAAGCTCTTGGTAGAAAGTCCTGTCCGTTTGATTGCGGGTGAAGGTGGCCTTGACTTCAATCTTGAAAGAATTCTTAAAGCCCAAAACCCTGACTTTGAGGGTAGCAAAAAGATCCTAGAGGTCAACGCAGATCATGCTCTGATTAAGAAGATCCCAGATCTAAGTGCGGACCTACAAAAAGCTGTCAGCAGAGTTCTTTACGAACAAGCTAGGGTTTTAGACGGCGAAATGCCATCCGACCCACAACAGTTCTCAAAAGATCTCATTGCAATTGGTACCGCTTTATGAGTGATAAGGTGAGCACTTATTTTTAGGTGCTCACCATATTTTAGCATGATTATGAAGTCATTCGAACAGGCAATGTGTGTTTGTTAAATCAGTGAAGATAGTTGATTTCGATTTATGCAGTGTTTTGAAAATAAATAATAAAATTAAAATTAATTTTTACAATCAATTTACAAGCAGCCAATATATTTTTAACCTATTGATTAAAAATAAATAAATTTATAGGCTTTGTCTTCCTAAGGGGCAGGTTGCAGGTTCAAATCCTGCCGGGGTCACCAAATGCATTGTA
>CAZXCT010000136.1:0-1659 GCA_964639395.1 uncultured Bifidobacterium sp. | reverse complement strand
CAGCTGCAGACGCTGTTTGAGCACCTGTTGTAATTGTTAAGGTAGTCGCAACGGCAAAAGCAGTAATTGCCGCCAGCGTTTTCTTACTTGGTTTAAATTGCATGATTCTCCTCACACATCGTCCTTGATTTAACACAAGTGTGTTAACCCGTGGCGTAACTGTAAATGTGAAATCAGATATTTCCAATCTAGTTTTAATGAAATTCTCTTAGATTCGTCAATCCGTTCACATCGCCGAACAGATAAAAAATCGTTATCTGGCACTAATTGTTCATGGATCTGAAAAAGCGCCCTTTACCTACTTTGATGGAGTTACTGCAAGCGCTCATTTACGCTTAGAGTACCGTTACAGTACGCTTTCAGTATTTATCTGTAAGGAGCGAAATGGCGAGCGCGTTAAAGTCGGTTGAGAAACAGAAGGCTAAACCGCAACAAAAAAAATTTAAGCCTATTCTTTATTTAGGCTTAGCTCCACTATTTATGATTCTAGGGTTGTTCTCTTACTACCCGGCTTTGAACGGATTAACGCGAGCATTTTTTGATTGGCGTTTTTTTGAGCCATCAGAATTCATTGGATTAGAGAATTTCCGGACCATGCTTAGCGATGATATGTGGTGGGAATCTTTCTATCATATTTCGATCGTTTTTATTGCTGCGACTACCATCATGTGGGCGCTGCCGTTACTCGCCGTCGAAATGTTGATTTCGATACGAAATCGTAGAACTCAATATATCTTGCGAACTTTGCTCCTTTTCCCGCTGGCCTTCCCAATCGTTGTCACTATCTATATGTGGGGCTTTATTTACCATCCCAATCGCGGAGTGCTCAACACAAGTTTGGAGGCTGTCGGTCTCGACTCCTTGGCTCAAAACTGGCTTGGTGATCCAAAAACCGCTTTGATTGCGCTGCTCTTTATCGGCTTTCCCTGGATCGCCTCGCTTCCATTCTTCGTCTTCTTAACTGGACTTCAGAACATAGGCACTGAAGTTTTCGAGGCGGCAGCTCTGGATGGATGTTCTCGGATGCAACGATTCTTTTTAATTGATATACCGCTCTTAGGAAGACAGTTCCGGCTTCTATTCTTCTTGGCGACAATTAGTGTTTTGCAGTTTGGCATTACCGCTCAAATACTCACCGCCGGGGGGCCCGATAACGCAACCATGTTCCCGATTCTAAGAATTCTTGGAGTTGCATTTAACGGTGGTGATTGGGGATATGCGGCAACGCTATCAAGCACACTCTTTATTATCACATTTACGATAAGTGCTGTGATCCTGCTGATAAGTAGAGGGGAGAAACAAAATGCCCGTTCTCTCTGAATCCAAGCCACAAGTAAGAGTTAATCGCCGCGTGCGAGTTGAGCAAAGAGTTTTAGTTTTAGCCCTCAGTTTCCTCGCCTTTCTTGGAGTATTTCCTTACCTTTTCATGGTTTTGACTTCCTTCAAAACTAATCAGCAGTTTGTTGATAGTTATTGGGGGTTACCAATCCCAATTCATTTTGAGAATTATGTAGCGGCCTGGGAACAGACTAAGAATTACTTCGCCACCACTTTTATTGTCGTGGCTGCGACGATTGCGGCAACCTTAATTCTCGGCCTACTTAGTGGATTTATTCTCTCTAGATATGTTTTTGTTGGAAGGCAATTTCTTTTTACCTG
>CAZXCT010000135.1:0-1768 GCA_964639395.1 uncultured Bifidobacterium sp. | reverse complement strand
GAATGTGAAGCAGAATTACTGCAAACTGTTAACGCACTAGTGCTAGAGCGTGATCGCACCCACAAAGAATTGACTCAACAAGGCTGGGATTTACCTGCTTCGCAAGGTAACTTCATTTGGTTTGACCTAAAAGAAAAATCAGAAGAGTTTGCAAAAAAGTGTGAAGAAGCAGGCATAGTTGTAAGACTTTTTCTAAACGAGGGCGTTCGCGCAACGATTGCAGAAACAGTAGCTAACAAAAGACTTATTGAAGTCGCATCACAGTTCAGGCTCTAATAACTCTTTCGGTCTTTCACCTAACACCACTAAAGCAACTCCAACTACAACTACTAACCCACCCAACAAAACCGTCAAACTAAATTGTTCCCCTCGCAACCAAATACCTAACAAAACTGCCACAATCGGATTAATAAATGCGTGCGTCGCAACTAAAGAAATCGGCGCGTTATCTAGCAAATACGCATATGCCGAATAAGCCATAGCCGCCATAATCGAAATATAAAAAAATGCTATCCAGGTCGAAGTTTTTTCAGCTTCAAAAAATAACTCAGTATTTTCACCCAACAAAACTCCAAACAAAATTGCCGCCCATCCACCAACAAAGGTTTGCCAGGCGGCAGTAGTTAAAGAACCTTTGGGAGTATCAACTGCTTTAACTAAAAACGATCCAATCGACCAAATTATTGGGTTTAAAACTGCAATCAAGGCATACCAACCGGCTTGCCCTTCTGGGTCAATCAAAATTAAAACACCAAATGTGCCAAACCCAACCCCTAGCCAAGTTTTCCAATTAGGCCGCTCACCAATGATTACTCGAATCAAAACCACAACTACTGGGGTAATTGAAACAATCAACGCTACTAATCCAGAATCGATATATTGCTCGCTGACTGCAACCAACGGTGAAGCCAATCCAACTAATAAAATTCCGGTAAGTGCAGCATTGCGGCATTGTCTAAAACTCGGAAACAACGACCTAAAGCCCTTAGAGATTAAAACAATCACAGAAATTAAAAGTCCAGCCAAGATAAATCTAAAACCAGTCAGCGTATATGGCGGCATTTCTTCAACTGCATAAGCAATGCCAACAAAAGTAGAGCCCCAAACTACATAAACCACAAACAAAGCAAAAGCTATAGATACGGGATTAGCAGACCCTTGTTTAAGAAACGAGGGCGTATTCATAGTGGCAAATGATACTCGGCAAACTAAAGTAAAGGTGTGGATTTAACTAAAATCGCGCTCTTGCAAATCAACTCAACTGATCAAGATTCAATTGATCAAAGAATTAGCCATACCCTCACCAAACTAGAAGAAACACTTAAGCAAAATCCAAAGCTCACAATCCTGCCCGAACTTTGGGCAACTGGCGCATTCTTAGTTGAAGAGACAAAATCTCAAGCTAAACAAGTTTTAGATAAAACTCTTCCTGAAATAAAAAACTTAGCCAAAACTTATAAAACTTGGATTCACTCAGGCTCTTATCTTGAGGCAACCCCTTCTGGCACCTTTAATACATCATTTTTGATTGATGATCAAGGCGCAGTAATTACTAAATATAGAAAGATTCATTTATTTGGTTTTGATCAAGGTGAAGCAACACAATTATTACCCGGTAGTGAAATTGTGGTGATCCCAACACCAATCGGTATCACTGGCCTCGCAACTTGTTACGACTTAAGGTTTCCTGAATTATTTCGCGCAATGGTGAAACGCGGCGCTAATTCATTTTTAATAACTTCTGGCTGGCCCAAGAATCGTATTAATC
>CAZXCT010000134.1:0-1779 GCA_964639395.1 uncultured Bifidobacterium sp. | reverse complement strand
ATGAACTATTAAAGGGTGATTTTTAGGGCGGTCTTTGACTGTATATATACGATTGATTGCCTGTTGGTTTGTGGCATCAGCACCCAGGCCATAAACGGTTTCGGTAGCAAACGCAACTAAGTGTCCATCGATTAGTGCCTGTGCGGCTGCTTTAATCTCATTCATAGTTGATCCTGCAGGAGGGATGGGGCATAAATAATCAAGGTGATTAATCCTGTCATGGTGCAGCTGATTGCAATAAAAATGCTCTTGTTACGCCCGATCCGCTGCGGCAGCCCTAAGACATTTTGAGAGAGATCCCAAGATAAATCTTTTAATACGTTCAAAAAGTGAAAGGCGGTAGCAAAAAGCGCAAAGGCTAGATAAAGCCAAAGCGGGGGAGTTTTATTAATGGCGAGATAAATCGCCCATGGCAATGCAGCAAAAGAGAAGATATATGGCAGTGGTGAAAATACTGTGGCTTTTAATTTTAAGTTATATAGCGTTGCGCTGAAGATACCTAAAAAATGAATTAGTGAGCCGATTAGCCCTAGCGGGCTAAGTAGCGATAAAGCAAGCGCTGCAAAGAGTGCGATGTAAATAGATTTTTTTAAAAAATTTGGGGTAATTTGATTTACCACTAAAGGTTTATTTGTGCGTGAGGCTGCTAGATCGAGCGGGTAATCAAGTAGGTCATTACTCCAACCAACTACTAGTTGGCCAGCAAAGATAGCGAGTGCTATTTGTGCCGATTGTAGGGGTGAGAAGTGAAGGAGCGAAATTAAAAACGAAATTGTGCTCACCAGCATGGTGGGGATGAAATGTGACGCGATTAAAAGAGCTTTAGTTGTCTTGAGCATTTTTAATTAGGGTTTATTTCAGAAAGCGCTTTAGCAAGGTCAGAAAATTCAGTAATAGTTGCCGTTGGTGGCGAAAAATAACTGGGGTAGGTGAGTTGTTTTCTGTTTATCCAAACTGTGTTTAAGCCCGCTTGATTTGCGCCGTGGATGTCCCAAGGATGAACTGCAACTAAGGCCGACTCTTTTGCGCTCGCATCAGTTTTACTTAGTGCAAATTGGTAGGCCTCAATATGAGGCTTCCATTTAGCAATATTTTGTACACTTAAAATATTAGAGACTAAATGATTAATATTTAGTTGATTGAAGATAAATTCTGCTGCAGCAGTTGAGCCATTGGTTAAAGTTGAGATGGTGAGATTTAGATCTTTTAATTGAGCAAAAGCTTCTGCTACACCTATTTGGGCGGGCAGTTGAGCCATTTGTTTTATGGTTTGGGTGATCTGATCTGGCTTAACACTTAGACCGCGCTCTTGCAATAAATTGGCTAATGCCACTTCTGCTATTTGCGCAAAGTTGACTGGCTGGCTAGTTAAGGTGATGGCAAATCCATCGCGCAATACTCGCGAAAACCAAAGTTGCATATCTGAATTCGATAAGCCAAGATCCTCAAAGGCCTTGGTGAGTTGAGCAAAATCGGTAAGGGTTTCGTTGACGTCAAAAAAGATATGTTTGAGGTACATAGTGAGTACTCATCATAATCCGATTTTGCTATCTGAGTTATCCACAGAATTTGCTGTTCACTGCTATGACCTGCATTGGAATATGTCAATAGCGCAGAGGTAGAGCCGAAGGGTGAAGTTGTGTGGTGGAGGGGAGTCAGGACCCAATTTGAACTTAGTTCAAAAATATCTGACTCTCGTTTTTATGCTCAAAAGTAAAACTTTTCTTGGGCTAGTGATTTGTGTTATTATGAAGGTCAATGTTCCTCACCGTGCGGAAA
>CAZXCT010000133.1:0-1787 GCA_964639395.1 uncultured Bifidobacterium sp. | reverse complement strand
AATACTTTGGTGGCATTGCAAAGCCGTATCGATATTTTCCATCTAAAAGTGGCTTTAGTATTGATATCGAACAAATCGAATCATTAATCACCCCTAAAACTAAGGCCATCGTTTATAACGATTTACAAAATCCAAATGGTGCTGAATCAACTGACGAAGAACGCGCGGCATTAGCCAAAATTGCGATCGATCACAATCTTTTAGTACTAAGCGATGAAGCCTATTTTGAAATGCGCTTTAGTGGCAAATCAAAATCAATCGCGCAACTACCAGGCATGCAAGAGCGCACAGTCATTTTGTATACCTTTTCAAAAAAGTTTGCCATGACCGGGTGGCGGCTAGGCGCAGCAATTGCCCCGAAAGAAGTTGCGGCAACTATTTCTAAGTTAAATACCAATGATGAATCTTGCACCACCCACTTTGTGCAATATGGGGGAGTTGAAGCAGTTAAAGGGGACCAATCATTTTTACCGCCAATGCTCAATACCTTAAAGCAGCGACGCGATACCGCGCTATCACTCTTAAGACAGATCGACGGCATTACTGTTCATCAACCAGAGGCTGGGTTTTATTTGTTTCCTGAAGTTTCAGGGCTCTTAAAACGAAAGGGAATGAGCGACGTTACTCAATTAATGCAAGATTCACTTCATCAAACAGGGGTTTCTTTTTGCACCAGATTGCATTTTGGTCGACCACAACCAAATGAAGAATTGCAATATATTCGCCTTGCTTTCTCAGGCATTAATGAAGCAGACATTTCAGAGGGTCTTAGCAAGTTTAGAGATTGGCTCTCTGCTTAGATTGCTGCATGATTATTCCCAAGCATCTTGAGCACGCTTACTCACTAATTAAAGATGTGTCGGACTTTCCTAAGCCAGGGATTTTGTTTAAAGACATCACTCCCATTTTGCAAGATGAAAAAGCTTTTCAAAGTGTGATTGATGATCTCTCTAGCCAGTTAAATGGGGCAAATAAAGTAGCCGGGATTGAATCAAGAGGCTTTATCTTTGCCGCCGCAATTGCAGCTAAAAATAATTTAGGTCTAGTTCTCATGCGTAAACCAGGCAAACTCCCACGAGAAACCCATAGTGTCTCTTACGATTTGGAGTATGGCAAAGATGCCCTACATATGCATTCTGATGCGATAAGTGAAAAAGATTCAGTATTTATTGTGGATGACGTGCTAGCCACTGGCGGCACTATGTGGGCTGCAGCGGAATTAGTGAAAAAAACTGGCGGACAATTGACAAATTGTGCAGTGTTCATTGAAATTACGGCGTTAGGAGGACGCGAAAAACTTAGTTCAATTCCAGTACACGCCAGTATTTCTTTATAGATTTTTACTTGAATTATTCGCAGGTGATAAATTCTCTAATAATAGTAAGGTAATTCAACTGGTTAGCAAAAAAAAAGGTGTTATGGGGACATTTTCACCTAAGTAGGGCTACACTTCTCAGATGGCACGATTGACGAAAAAACCTATTTTTTTGATCCTCTTGGTTTTAATTTTTTCTTTTACGGTGAGTTGCTCATCAAATTCCGACAATTCTACTGGCGATAGCTCACAGCGTGACGCGGATCAACAATCTTCAACCAGTACTGAGAGCCTGACCACTTGCGAGCAAATACTTGCAGGTTATTTAATCAAACTCAATCAAGACCAGATTGAAATTTGTAAAACAGATTCAACCTATGAAACAGCTAGTGGTGAATTAGTTGGACTGCCAAATACTCAAGCAACTTTCTATTTATCAGCCCACGGTATAGAAAAAACCCAAGGTGCAACT
>CAZXCT010000132.1:0-1877 GCA_964639395.1 uncultured Bifidobacterium sp. | reverse complement strand
TTTCGATGCTACTAAATTCATTCTTATGAAAAAAACTATGAAAAGCAGGTAAGGTTTGCGGTTTTAAAGATTCTAACCAGATATCCACTTGGACCAACATTTCTCGTTAGATGGGTTCGAATCGTTTGTATGAAACCTAATTCTATTCACTCCTTAGAGGGTAAAGTGTTAATTTAGGTTTTCAGTACTCTTGGTGATATCTATCAGAATTGGGGGCGTTAGTGAAAATTGCAATCTTGAGTGCTTTTCACGAAACTAACACCTTTTCATCAGTAAGGACCGATAAAAAGAATTTTCTGACTAATACTTGGTTAGAAGGTGAGGCAATTACTGCGTCTTTTATGGCGACCAAAACACCTATCGGTGGATTTCTTGACACTATAAAAAAGTATTCTCACCAAGCGGTGCCACTTTTTGCGGCTCACGCTACCCCTGCTGGAACAGTTGAACGAGTAGTTTTTGATGAAATCAGAGAGAACTTTAAGCGCACCCTTTTAGCGCATCCAGAAATAGATGCGGTGGCGTTAGAGCTTCACGGCGCCCACGTAGTTGAAGGAATCGAAGATCCCGAAGCAATTTTGTGTGCAGAGGTAAGAGAATTAATCGGCGATAAACCCTTAGCGGTAGTAACAGATTTTCATGCCAATATGTCCAAAGATCGCTTAAAGAGTGCCACGGTTTGGGCGGGGTATCGCACCAACCCTCATGTGGACACTTATGAAGCTGCGGTGCGCTCATTAGAAAATTTGTTTTACTACCTAGATAACAAAATCGAGCCAAAAATTAGTTTTTTGCAAGTTCCGATTATCTACCCACCAATCGGGCAAGCCACTCAAGATGATCCCTTTGTGAGAATTATTAGTCGAGCAAATCAATTGCGCGAAAAATATAAATTGTGCGATCTAATTGTGCATGGCGGATATTCATTCTCTGATATCTCATACGCTGGATTGAGCTTTACTGCAATTGGCGATGATACCAATCAAAAAGAGCAGGCGGCAGCATTGTTGGAATTGGCACAATTGGCCTGGGATTCAAAGGGTGGATACACTCAAAAAATTTATGATGTGCCAGAGGTTATTGAGTTAGTTAAGCAATCTATTGAAAATACTCGAAAAGTAGCGATAGCTGATATTGCAGACAACATAAATGGTGGCTCTACCGGGGATTCAACTCACGTAATCAAGGCACTACTAGAGCTTAAAGATGTAAAAATTCTTAGCTCAATTTGTGATCCTAATGCTGTGGCGCAATTAAAGAATCATTCTTCAGGTGACGAGGTTGAGCTATCGCTAGGTGGATGGTCTGATCCAATAGTGGGGCAACCGTTAAAGGCAAAAGCAAAGTTAATTTGGCAAGGTGATGGCACTTACCAGCATGAGGGAATCATGAATCATGGGGCAAAATACACAATCGGGGATGCAGCTTTGGTAAGAGTTAATAATATGGACATATTGATTCAATCTTTTGCCCAACAGCCAAATGACATAGCGCAGTTCAAAATTGCTGGCGTGGATTTAGCTAGTTACCAGGTGACCTTACTTAAAGGCGCTGCCGCATTGAGAGCAAATTGGACCAATCGGGTCGATGATTTTTATAATGCCTCATCTGTTGGTATGACAGATTGCATTTTAGAAAGATTGAACTATCAAAAATTGGCCAAAACGGTTTGGCCGCTAAATAAAGATTTAGAGCCCACTTTTGAAGTTCAACATTTGAATTAAGCTTATGTTTATTTTGTAGTTTCTTTTAAAAGTTCTTGGGCGCCTGAATCGTAAGAGCCTTCTCGATTTTATTGTCATGGCTTCATGCCTAGAGATTAGATCAGGCAGCCTTTATTACTGGCTCTTCCCTCCTGGTTGATGGCGGATACATGA
>CAZXCT010000131.1:0-1888 GCA_964639395.1 uncultured Bifidobacterium sp. | reverse complement strand
GGGGGGTGAGATGTCCATCAACAAAAAGTGCGTAACCCAGGCCAGTGCCAAAGGTAAGTACCAACTCAACCCCGACCCCAGAGATAACTCCTAAGCCATGCAATTGCGCGTCATTTAGCACGAAGGTTTCAACATTTAATTTGCTGGCAATCGCTTCTCTCGCATCAAATCCATCCCAAGCATTTTTTAGAAATGAATCAACTTTGCTTCGCGGGCCATTTGAATTTTGGTAATGAGGGGTTGTAACCACCACACCTTGGCGAATCATGCCGGGGATTCCAACCACAATTCGATCAAGGGGTGAAAATTCTTCAAAAATATCTTTAATTGTCAGAACTAAATCATTAGGTGAAAATGGATAAATAACTTTTAAGTTTTTTTGTTTAAGAATTGTTAAATTCTCATCAACCAGAGCAAATTTTAAAGTGCCCCCTCCGCAATCCACCGCCAGAGTTTTTATCAAAATCGCCCCTAGAAATAAAAGGTTTTAAAAGTTTTTAGTAACGATCTTCTCTGATTACTTCAACATCCGCCAACCAACAAGTTACGGCATAATGCGGAAAATAATCTTTTGCCAATACTTCTAAAACTGCTTCTAGTGCAGTTTCATTTAGTACTGACTCCAAGCGAATATTGCCCCCGCTAATATCGCTGGCTCTATCTTTACTTGGGCCCATTCCGTGCGCGACTGAAACGGTGTAGCCGCGCGCCCCGCAATCGGTTAATAATTTGGTAAGACGGTTTTCTAAACCGGATTCTGCTACCAAGGTAAGTAACTTGCGAGGGGTTTTATTCATATGAGCCAGTTTGACAGAAAGTTACTTATGTTAAACAAAAGGGGAATACCAAATACTAAATTAAAAGGAAACGTTATGCCTAAAGCGGCAGTTAAGTAGATTCCGGGGCTGGCTTGTGGCAACGCTAATCGCACCGCGGCTGGCGCTGCAATGTATGAGGCAGAGGCAGCAATTACACCCAAAATAGTGGCGCCACCAATCGAAAGGTTGGTGATTTGACCGATCATAACGCCAATAAATCCAGCAATTACCGGAAAGCTAATTGCAAAAAATACTATGCCCCAACCTGCTTGTTTAATATCTTTTAATCTTCGCCCCGCGACGATTCCGAGCTCTAATAAAAACAGTGTCAAAATCCCAGGGAATAATCCAGCAAATAAAGGCTCAATCCCTTCATAGCCCCTGGTGCCGGTAATAACACCCAGCGTTAAACCACCAATTAGTAACACAATTGATTTGCTAGTTAGTAATTCACCCATTGATTGTTTGAGTGAGAATTTGCTACCAGTTTTTCTCGTGGCTAAAAATAAACCAACAATGATCCCCGGGATTTCCATTGCCGCCAACAAAGTAGTCATAAATCCTTCATAAGAAACCTCGATCGCATCTAAAAACACCAAGGCGGCGGTAAATGTAACTAAAGAGGTAGACCCATAATGTGCGGCTAAAGCGCCACGATTGATTGGGTCGAGCTTTGTAAAAAATTTTAAAATATAAAACGCCAATACCGGGAGTGTGATCCCGATAAATAAAGTACCTGCTAACGGGATTGCCACCACCGCAAAGCCAACTTCAGATAACGAAACACCACCTTTGATACCAATTGCCAACAATAAATAAATTGTTAGCGCTTGATAAACCGAATCAGGTAAACGTAAATCACTTTTGAAAGACACCGCAATAATGCCTAGGGCAAATGCTAATACTGGTGGGGAGCTTAAATTTATAAGGGCAAAAGAGAGTGATTCAAACCCGCTCATGCAATATCTTTATTTCTCTTACGCAATCTCATTAGCAAAATACCCGCTAGCGCTATCAGCGCCAAAGCACCCACTAGCGAATTAATATTTGAGCTTTGATTTAATTCAGGC
>CAZXCT010000130.1:0-1900 GCA_964639395.1 uncultured Bifidobacterium sp. | reverse complement strand
GATTTGTAACAGTTATTGATGTTGATGTATTTGAGGTTACTGTTGCGGCAACGCCAGCAAAAGTCACACTTGCATCAGATAGATCTGTACCAGTGATAGTGATCGAAGATCCACCTTTAGTCGGGCCCGAAGTTGGCGAAATACTAGTAATGACAGGTTGGGACCCATTTGCTTGCGACGAGGTAACTATCGTAGAAAAATTCAAGAAACTTAGAAGGAGAACATTTATAATCGTAAGAAGATAAATTCGCTGACGCTTCTGTGTAGTCATTTCCTAAAACTTTTCTGGCTCATAATCAATCACAATATATTTAAACTACCAGTCCATCAATAATTCACCGATAAGCAGGGAGCAGGTAAAAAGTGTGTTTTAACTACCCCTCAAAACCAGCTTCTCGATGACTGCCGTCGCAAAAGGGCATGGTCTTTGAATTGCCACAGCGGCAGAATGATCTTTTACCGTCAATCACTTCTGTAACTTCTTCACCAGCGTCATTGGTGTAGGTGAGGGTGTATTTGCCGGTTACCTTTAATGAACCTTTTTTATTTATTGATACTGAATTTTCTTCGCTCATTTTCTCCCCTTAGGCCTCAACGACTACCGGAATAATCATAGGTTTTCTGCGGTGTTGCTCGGCGACCCACTTGCCTGTTACGCGGCGCACGATTTTTTGCAAGGTGTGCTGGTCGACAACGTCGGTTTTCAACGCATCTTCTAATGCGTTTTTAATTAAGGGCACTACTTTGTCGAAGACGGCTTCGTTTTCTGAGAACCCGCGCGCATGCACCTCAGGCCCAGCTACGACTTTGCCTTCAACCGCATCTACTACCACTACCACTGAGATAAAACCTTCTTCACCCAAAATACGGCGATCTTTCAAAGATGTTTCAGCAACCGAGCCCACACTTGAGCCATCCACAAACACATAACCACACGGCACTGATCCAACTATTTTTGCTTCACCTTTATATAAATCTGTCACTAAGCCATCTTCAACCAAAACAACGTTTTCGATCCCGGTTTGCTTACCTAGGCGGCTATTGGCAACCAAATGTCTTGGCTCACCATGCACTGGCATTAAGTTTTTAGGTTTAGTGATGTTATAAAAGTGCAGTAATTCACCAGCAGCAGCGTGACCTGAGACGTGCACTTTGGCATTACCTGAATGCACAACTCTTGCACCAAGACGAGTTAAGCCATTGATTACTCGGTTAACGGAATCTTCATTACCCGGGATCATTGACGAAGCCAATATCACTGTGTCATTTTCAGTTAAACGAATTTTGTGATCCATCCCTGCCATTCGGCTTAACGCTGCCATGGGCTCACCTTGAGAACCGGTGGTAATTAAGACAACTTCATTGTCAGCAAAAGATTCGACTTTATCTAAATTAATCATTACACCAGGTGGAACATCAAGATAACCTAAATCTGAAGCAATCTTCATATTGCGGACCATCGAGCGCCCCACATAGGCAACTTTTCGACCGTGTATTGATGCGGCATTGATAACTTGCTGAACGCGATGCACATGAGAGGCAAATGAGGCAACCACTACTCGCCCACGAGAAGAGAGAATCACACCTTCTAAAACACCTTGAATATCTTTTTCCATTGCAACAAACCCAGGCACCTCTGCATTGGTTGAATCACAAAGCAAGAGATCAATACCTTCATCACCTAAACGGGCAAAACCATTTAAATCGGTGACGCGACCATCAAGTGGCAGTTGGTCCATCTTGAAGTCGCCAGTGTGCACAATTGTTTGATCAAAAGCTTTTATAGATAGCGCTAAAGCATCTGGGATTGAGTGAGTTACTGAAAGAAAGCCGATCTCAAAGTCGCCAATAGATATAGTGTCGCCTTCTTTGACGCCCCTTACATCTGCATCAATTCGAT
>CAZXCT010000129.1:0-1911 GCA_964639395.1 uncultured Bifidobacterium sp. | reverse complement strand
GCATGCGCCAATTTATTACTTGAACCAGCAACGAAATTATCAAAAATGTATTTGGGGTTTAAGCGAGAATTTTCATCTTGCTTACTTACCGGGGTACCACCGCCAGGGCGGGCAGAAGAAAACGACAAAATCTCTTCAGGTGGATTTTGAGCATAGGTAGCATCAGCTATCTCGTCGGTCGCATCATCTAATCCAGGTGCAATGGTTTCATCAACACTGATTGCCAAACGAATATCTTCACCAATCGCTCCACTTAGCGCGGTAGTAACCAAGGGGCGCAAACGAGTTTCTAATACATCTTTAGTGAATTCATTTGGAGCAGCGAGTAAAAAAGTTTCACCAACTAAAGCCAGCGGCTTAGTTAGAGTAACGAAGGCTTTTTGCTGAGGGGTTAGTGTGCCATCCCCGAGGCTCTCTAGTGCCTTGCCCCAGACTTCAGCAAGTTCTTCGTCAGATAGCACCCATCCCCCTAATATCCACAGAGTTATCCACAGGTGTGGAGAGCACCACACTTTTTTGAGAAGTTTCCCTTAAGAATTGTGGACAATACACTGATATCGACCCTTAGTGCAACCAGGTCAAGTGAAATCTGTGGACAACGGATTACCCATCCCGCCACCAACGCACCAGATTAGGTCGGATAATCTAGGAAGCCGAATTAACATCAAGGAGTTTTGCCATGAAGCGTACCTTTCAGCCTAATAAGCGTCGCCGTGCCAAGACCCATGGTTTTCGTGAGCGCATGCGCACACGTGCCGGAAGAGCCATTTTGGCCGCCCGCCGCCGCAAAGGCCGCGAACGCATCTCTGCTTAATCTCAATCTCACTAAGGGGTAGTAGGTGTTGCCCTTAATAAATCGAATTACCAAATCAACTGACTTTGGTTTAGTGCTTAATTCTGGTTTAAAAAATTATCAACCTGCGCTAGCTGTTTTTATGCGCCCAACAAACCAACCCAGCCGACTTGGTCTGATCATTAGTCGCCGGGTGGGTAACGCGGTGAAGCGGCATCTACTTGCGCGACAGGTGCGAGAAGTATTTAAAAAATTTCTTATCCAACACCCAACCAGTTTTGATATAGTAGTTAAATTTTCAACTAAATTTACTGATCCGTCTTATGCTCAAATTGAAACGCAATTTAATTTAGGAGTAAAACAGTTAATAGAAAGAAAAATAGTTGAAAGTTAAATTATTATTTAAACAACTTATTTTTTTACCTAATAAATTACTCTCAGGCTTAATTAAACTTTATCAAAAAACTATTTCGCCATTGTTGGGCGAGCGCTGTCGCTATTGGCCAAGCTGCTCACGCTACGCTACCGAAGCGCTACAGACGCACAACCTGTTTAAAGCTGTTGCGCTCAGCGTTTGGCGAGTTATCAGGTGCAATCCGTTTAGTGGTGGGGGTTTAGATCCGGTACCAGCAAAAGGTAAATGGCGAGCAGACATAAATACCGATGGGTCTACTAGAACCCGACCCTGAGATAGACATTAAAACAATTTCATGGGACGATTTACCTCTAATTGTGCGCGACTAAAAGATTTTGGAGTAAGTAGTGATTGACTCACTATTGGCATTATTGAAACCGCTGGAATATGCGATCAGTGCAGTGTTAGTTTTTTGGCACAGCGCCTTTTCAAATATTTTAGACCCAGCCCTAGGCGCCACTTGGGCATTAGCAATTGTGGGCTTGGTTATCACCGTTCGTATTTTGATAATTCCACTTTTTGTTAAGCAAGTAAAAAGCCAGCGCAACTTACAAATCTTGCAACCCAGAATGAAAGAGCTGCAAAAAAAATACGCGGGAGATCGCGAAAAGCTAGGCCAAGAAATGATGAAGCTTTACAAAGAGACCGGCACAAACCCATTGGCCTCTTGCTTTCCGATTTTGCTGCAAGCCCCGATTTTCTT
>CAZXCT010000128.1:0-1931 GCA_964639395.1 uncultured Bifidobacterium sp. | reverse complement strand
AAAATACTAGCTAACATCAAAGTAGCGGTGGTTTTTCCGTTTGTTCCAGTAATACATAACCAGGGCGCAGGATTATGGGTGGGACGCAATTGCCAAGCGAGTTCTAATTCACCCCACACTGCAATATTTGATTTAAGTGCGGCATTTATCCACGGGTGGCGCGGAGTTAGCCCCGGAGAGACAACCAGCAAATCGATATCGAGCGGTAAATCTTTGTTCCAACCTAAAAATGTTTTAACGCCAAGCACGTCCAAAACTTGAGCGCGTTCAATATTTTGTTCGGTTTCACTTGCATCAAAGACACTTACCGAAGCACCTAATTGCGATAAGGCATCTGCGGCGGCAAATCCTGCAACACCCAAACCTGCTACCGAAATTCGTTTACCTTCAAAAGAATTTTCGCGCGTTAACACCTAAACGAACCTAACCCATTCGGCATAAAATAAAGCCAAGGCGGCTGCCAGCATGATTCCTTGGATAACCCAAAATCGCACAACAATTTGTATTTCTGGCCAACCGGACATTTCAAAATGATGATGTAAAGGAGCCATTTTAAATACACGTTTTTTTGTTAGTTTGTAAGAACTAACTTGAATGATCACTGAAAGTGTAATTATTAAAAATAAACCACCCATCAAGGCCATCAGTAGCTGGGTTCGGGTAAAAATTGCTAATGCCGCGATGGCTCCACCTAAAGCTAACGAGCCGGTATCCCCCATAAATATTTTTGCAGGTGAAGTATTCCACCAAAGAAATCCGATTAAAGACCCTCCAATTGCAGCGGCAAATACTGCCAGATCTAGCGGATCACGCACTGTGTAGCAATACGCAGAATCCTCAAATGCGCAGCTTTGATTGAATTGAAATACTGATATCAAAACATATCCAGCAATTGTTAAAATTGACGCGCCCGCAGCTAAACCATCTAACCCATCCGAGAGATTAACTGCATTTGTCATAGCTGTTACTAAAAACCAAACCCAAATTAAAAATACTGCAATAGGTAAGACAATTAAAGTGTCTCGGACAAAACTTACTGCAGTACTTGCTGGTGTTACTCCGAGTGAATTGGGTCCATTTATTGCTAAGTAGCCAAATATGATGGCAACAACTGCTTGGCCAAATAACTTTGTTCTCGCGCGAATTCCACGACTATTTTGTTTGTAAATCTTTAAATAGTCATCAATAAAACCGACTAACGCAAGTCCACCCATTAACAAAAATGCTAATAGTACTGAATATGAAGGGGGCCTAAATACGTAAAGATGCGCCACAGCGTAACCAAATATTGTTCCGCCTAATATTGCAATTCCACCCATTGAGGGTGTCCCTACTTTGCCTTGGTGCGCTGGGTAAGTAATTCCATTCTCGCTAACTCGTATTGCCTGAGTTCTGCCGCGTCGTTGTAGTAACTTGATTAAAAATGGTGTAAAAAATAATGAAAAAATCATTCCGCCGACACCAGCCAAAATAATTAATCTCATTTTTTCCCCAGATCTGTTAGTAACTGATCTACCAAAACTTCAAGCCCGACCGAACGAGATGCTTTAACTAAAACCACATCTCTACTAGCGATTAATTCTTTCGCATATGTGCCCGCCAACTCGATATTTTCATGGAAAGTTGCTGAACCAATCCATGATTTTGTCGCTACGGCTTCTTCAAAGATGGCTCTTGCCCCTTCACCCACCACTAACAGGTGGTCAATGCCCAATTGCGCAACATAACTACCTATCGTGCGATGCGCCCTACTGCTGTGCTCCCCAAGCTCTTTCATCTCGCCCAAGATGGCTATTTTTCTTGAAGTTGGCAAGATTTGCTTTAATCCCAAAAGCGCTGCCTGCATAGATTCTGGATTTGCGTTATATGCATCATTCACAATTAACACATCATTTGGTGCATTTACAAATTGCATCCGCCACTTACTTATT
>CAZXCT010000127.1:0-1934 GCA_964639395.1 uncultured Bifidobacterium sp. | reverse complement strand
AAAAGGCCACTCTTTAGTCGCTTTTTTGAAGTCGTGAGATTTCGATGGGTACTGGGGTGTGATTTGTTGGAGCATGAAACCAAATCACCTGATACTGGGTGATTGCTTAGGATAGTAGTGGTTATTTTGTACCACTCTTTGTACCAAATAATGCTCTTAATTATATGATATTATTGATTTAATTAACAATTAGGTCACCAAGGAAGACTTTCCCTTCCCCTCCGCCATTTCTTTTGCCAATAATTATCACCAATCATCGTTAAATCGCTGTTATCCCATGTTTTGCATGAGTATGTGGAAACATAAGCGATGTCATTATCATTTTGATTCTTGTGGCTTGACGAAGCTACACATTTTTCCCAATAGTAAAGATGCGGCATTAATAGTACCGTTTTCGGCATATTAATGTTTTGAGCCAAATGCTGCGATAAACCAATAGGGTTGCAGCGTGGAATTTTTTATCACTCTAATTTCATTAAGTCTGTCGCTTATCGCTGCTTTCATTAGTAGCGCTACCCTGTGGCTTACCTTGCTCAAAAGAGGGCGACTAATTTGTTTGCGGCCACAATCATTTAATATTGGAAGATACTCTTCTCGTGATACATCTGCACCTTATCAGATATTATTGAGGCAGTTGTTTATTGCCACAACTGGCCCAAAGTTATTTTTTATTGAACAACTCTACATCGAGTTAAGACGAAGTACTTCAGTGCAGCAATTTAACATTTGGGTTTATGGCAAACAAAAGGATTTAGTTAGGGGAAGTGGAGTTAAAATTGGTCATGACGGCCTAAATGCAGACCATTATTTTCTATTGTCTAAGAATATTAAGAGTTATGCATTTGATAGTGGAAATTATAAATTAGAGTTATACGCCAAAGTGTGGGGTCGCAAAGATGCAATAGTTTTGACTGAATGTAGTTTTGCAATTAACACGGAGCAGAGCAGAGCGTTGACCAGTGGTAAACAATCTTTGAATTTTGATTGGAATAACGAAGAGAAGAACTACACACCATCTTTTGGCGAGCAATATGAGGATGATCGGAGTCACCTGCTGGCCCAATAATTTAAATCCCAATCTGTGTAACTGCTCATATATTAATAACGGAGGGGGGCAGTAATCCTGCCCACCCCTTAAATGTCAGTCACTTAGCCAATCGGAATGTGAGATGCGCGCACTTGGCTAACCTAAACACACATAAACCAGAGGGTAAGGTTAAAAACCCATCGTTAAACAACTCATTTTAAAAAGATTTGACTCATATTATTTTTGTTTGCACACTAACGATATATTTGGCTTTTCATATCAATCAAATCTAAAGCCGATGGGGGAGTTGCTTTGGAGTTTGTATCCGAATCTTGGTATGTTGCAGGATGGTCGCGCAACTTTCAGCGCGAGCTTGTTCCCTTGCTTATTCTGGAGCAAAATCTCGTTTTCTTCCGGCAAACCGATGGCAAATTAATCGCGCTAGAGGATCGTTGCCCGCACCGGCTGTTACCTTTAAGCAAAGGCAAGCTTGTTGGTGATTATGTTCAATGTGGCTATCATGGAATGACCTTTGATGGCACGGGCAAATGCGTCCGCATACCAGCACAAGATAACCTGCCACCAAGCGCCTATGTTGATAGTTATCCCGTTGAAGAAAGGCATGGCATTGTCTGGGTTTGGATGGGTAAAAAGGATAATGCCAATTCTGATCTGATTTTTGATATGGCTGAATTTAGCAATATGTCATGGCACACGCATCTTGGTGACGCCCTCCACATAAAGGCAAATTATCTAAATGTTGCTGAAAATCTTGTCGATCCAGCGCATGTAAGTTTTGTCCATCCAACAACTCTTGGCAGTGCGGCATCTCAGGATGTGCCAGTTGAAGTTTCAACGTCCGGCAATCCTATTACTGCTTGGCGATGGATTCGCAACGCGCCTCCTG
>CAZXCT010000126.1:0-2000 GCA_964639395.1 uncultured Bifidobacterium sp. | reverse complement strand
GTATCCACCGCTTTAACTAAAAAAGATCCAATCGACCAAATAACTGGGTTTAGTACTGCAATCAGCGCATACCAACCAGCTTGTCCTTCAGGGTCTATCAAAATTAAAACACCAAATGTGCCAAAGCCAACTCCCAGCCAAGTTTTCCAATTAGGTCGCTCACCAATAATTACCCTGATCAAAACCACAATTACCGGTGTAATTGAAACAATTAATGCAACTAAGCCTGAATCAATGTATTGCTCACTAACCGCAATTAAAGGCGACGCCAACCCAACTAACAAAATTCCAGTAAGAGCAGCATTGCGACATTGCTTAAAGTTTGGAAATAACGCCCTAAACCCTCTTGAAACTAAAATAATAAATGCTAGTAGTAATCCCCCCAAGACAAATCTAAAACCTGTAACAGTAAATGGCGGGATCTCCTCAACTACAAATGCAATACCAACAAAAGTCGACCCCCACACCACATAAATCACAAACATGGCCAGCGCTATAGAAAATGGATTAGCCGACCCATGTTTTAAAAATGACGGCGTATTCATAGTGGCAAATCATACGCGGCAAACTAGAGTTAAAGTGTGAATCTCGCAAAAATCGCTCTGCTACAAGTAGCAACCACTGCTGAAGAAGATATCTCTTTTCGTATCAACCGGGTTTTAAAAGATTTAGAGACAGCACTACAAAATCAAGTAAAACTCGCCATATTGCCAGAGCTTTGGGCGAGTGGTGCATTTAGCGTAAGTGAAACTAAACAGCTAGCCAAAGAAATCACTGACGCAGCCTTACCACAAATAAAAGAACTAGCAAAAAAATATAAGACTTGGATTCATACTGGATCATTTCTTGAAAACACCGCAGCAGGCATTTTTAACACGTCCTTCATTTTTGATGATCGCGGTGAGCAGGTAGCAAAATATCGCAAAATTCATTTATTTGGTTTTGACCAAGGTGAAGCAGTTGAATTGTTAGCTGGTCAAGAAGTCATAGTTATTCCAACTCCAATCGGTATTACTGGCTTAGTAACTTGCTATGACCTTAGGTTTCCTGAATTATTTAGGTTCATGGTTCAAAAAGGAGCTAACTCATTTTTAATAACATCAGGCTGGCCTGAAAAAAGACTTTCGCATTGGAATGCATTATTAAAAGCCCGTGCCATTGAAAACCAAAGTTATGTAATCGCTTGCAATGGCGTAGGCGATCAATTAGCAGGCAATTCTCAAGTTATAGATCCATGGGGTGAAACAATATTTCAAGCAGGCAGTAACCCTGAAATAATTTACACAGAAATAAATCTTCAAAAAGCAAATGAAGTACGCGAAGCACTACCGGTATTAGCCGATCGTGTTTTGTGAGCGGGCGACGGGAATCGAACCCGCGCTGTCAGCTTGGGAAGCTGATGTTCTACCCCTGAACTACGCCCGCCGGCTGTGGCAATTGTAAAAAACTTACCCACCACCCACTAGGCTCCTATGCGTGTTACTAAGCGACAGAGACTTAAAGGCAGAGATTGATAAGGGTAGAGTCAATCTAGAGCCCTACGACCCAAAGATGGTTCAGCCATCGAGCATTGACGTTCGTTTAGACAAGTTCTTTAGAACTTTCGAAAACCATAAATACGCCCATATTGATCCGGCAGAAGATCAACCTGATTTAACCCGTCTGGTTGAAACCCCGGCCAATGAGCCATTTATTTTGCATCCTGGTGAATTTGTCCTAGGAAGCACTTATGAAGTTGTCTCACTCCCAGATGATTTAGCTGGACGCCTAGAAGGTAAATCAAGCCTGGGACGACTTGGCCTTTTAACCCACTCCACCGCAGGCTTCATTGACCCAGGATTCTCGGGTCACATAACTCTCGAACTCAGCAACGTAGCTAATCTGCCAATAAAACTCTGGCCTGGTATGAAAATTGGCCAACTTTGCCTATTTAGACTCTCAAGCCCAGCAGAGCACCCGTATGGATCCGCAATTTACGGTTCAAAATATCAAGGACAGCG
>CAZXCT010000125.1:0-2043 GCA_964639395.1 uncultured Bifidobacterium sp. | reverse complement strand
ACTTCTGCTGGTGCACATGACTCGAATCAATTTGGTTTAAATGCTCAAGGTGAAAAGCTTAAAGTTGTTAAGTTGTTGTCCGATCACCCAGGTGCTGCTACTGCTTTGACAGCTAAGCAGAAATCTCAAATTAGGAAGGTGTTAGCTAGGGGAAATCAAAACTTTCGCTGCACGGGTTTGAGCTTGGCTGGGCAAAGAGAGTCTATGTATCGGGTTGTGCGGCTTCGGGCTCAATTGGTGTGTGAGTATGCCAAATCTATTGATCCTTCAATTACAACAACTATTAAAGAGAGAATTGTTAAGAAGAGAAATCTAAACGGTCGGGTTCGAGTCGTCAGCAAGTAATAACGTAGGTAAGACACTTGGGTGCAGCGGTTTAACTAGTTAGTGATTCTGCCCGGTAGGGACTGGTTGTTTACCCTAACTACCAAATGAGAACCAACCGTTAAAGAATTCCACAACTTTTTTAGATAAGTCCCTGACTGTTTTAACGAAGACTGGCTCACTGATCTCTTCACGCTCTTGCAAGCTAGTCACACCATCTTCGTCAGTAATTTCTTCTTCAATCACGCTCACAAAACCATCTTCAGCTAATACATTTTCTATGTCAGCCTCAACTTGATCTCGAGCATCTTGAATATTGCCGTAATTAAACAGCCTCCAGTTTTCAACTTCAACACTAACTCTTGCTTCATCGGTAAACAAATTATCTTGCTTGACATTCACCTCAACTGATTCACCCTCAGAACTACTTTCAAAGCTTGTTTCAACATCTTTGATACCAGTATGTAAATTAACACCATCTGTTGCAGTCTTTTCTGGTACTAACTTTTGCTTACGCTTAACTGTATCTCCGTTTTGAGTAACAGATTGATTTTCAAGAGTAAAAGTATTATCAGATGCATTCCATCTAACGCTTCCATCATTGCTTTGACTTGCATTCCCATCTTCATCTATATGGGTTTGTGTGCCGTGCCAACCTGCAACATTGCCATCTGCGGTAGCTCGAGTTTGAAATCTCAAGTCACAACCACTACAACCCATGTAATCAACTGGCATTTTTCCGCCCCATGAGCCTGATGGACCACAAACATCGTTAGTGCAAACAACTACTCCATGAACGTTACCGGTTACTGGATCAACCACTGCCCAACCGCCAACACCGTCAAGTGCTTCAGGTGGGGGAGTATAGGCAGGCTCTGGCGTGGGAGCTGACTCTTGTGCCGCGGGTTCTTCTGCCACGACTTCTGCTGAAGCAGGTTCTTCTGCCACGACTTCTTCAGCATTCACTCCACTGGTAACAGTAAAAGCGATCAACAAACCACTAAGTAATCCAAAGAAGAACTTTTTCATACCTTTACTCTATGCCAGATAAACGACAAATTACCTTTATTTAGAATCGTATATTATGAGAATCATCAATTTGGGTCGTATATCTTTATCTTTCTCAATACTGCTATTTGCGTTATTTTTATTCTCACTTGGCTCCGACGTTTGGGAGGGCTACTTTTTTATATTTCTAATATCGCTGGCAATCACGATATATCTACAAAAAAGAAAAAATTAACATAGATTAATAGTCACTCACAAAAAACATCTTCAGTAATTCACCCATTATTTAATTGAAGAATTGAAAAAACCTTGGTGTTTTCCTGAGAAATTAACGGAGAAATCGAATGACTTCGACCCAAAGGTGCGAAAGGCAGTAGCAGGCAATACCACGACTCCAATGGATGCCCTTGAGCATTTACTTAATGACCAAGACACGATTGTGAGAAAGTTAGCCCAACAAACAATTAAGAAAAAATAAAAAAAATAATTGAAAGTACTAGTGGTTTAACTATTTAGTGATTTTGCCCAGTAGGGACTGGTTGTTTTTCTAATATTAGCCATTCGTCATCTGAGAAGAGACGGACTAGGTGTCCATCGATTAGCGCCTTTGCGGCAGATTTAATTTCGTTCATAGTTGCGCCTGAAGTAGGGAGGGGGCATAAATAATCAAGGTGATCAAACCTGCCATGGTGCAGCTGATTGCAATAAAAA
>CAZXCT010000124.1:0-2055 GCA_964639395.1 uncultured Bifidobacterium sp. | reverse complement strand
TGATGATTGTAAGTATCGGCTTATCGTTAACGCTGCGATATATCTATCAGTTTTTCGTGGGTGGCGAGACTGCCCAATTACCAGGGTTTGATTCACCAAAAATTAATATTTTTGGAGCAGTTGCCTTAAGTGTTGTTGATATGGCAAGCATGGCACTTAGCCTTATTGTTTTAGTTTTGTTTGCGATTTGGTTGCTTTATACAAAAATCGGAAAAGCAACTCGTGCTATTAGTGACAATGCAGAGCTAGCAGCTGCAAGTGGCATTGATGTTAATCGAGTTATTCGTATTGTTTGGATCTTGGCAGCAAGCCTCGGCGGCTTAGCGGGAGTTTTGTGGTCATACTTTAGGCCTGGCGTGAAGTGGGATATGGGCGCTCAGATCTTGCTATTAATATTTGCCGCAGTAATTTTAGGTGGACTCGGCACAGCCTTTGGCGCATTAGTTGGTGCACTAATTGTTGGAGTATTTGTTGAAACCTCTGCGCTAGTTATACCAAGCGATCTAAAATACGCTGGCGCATTAATTATCTTGATTGGAATTTTGCTTTTCCGCCCACAAGGCATATTGGGTCGCAAAGAGCGAATAGGTTAGGTAAATATGGACTGGGCATCGATTTTTTCAAACACGCTTACTTCGTTGTTTAGCCCGACAACTATGGCTTTTGCACTGGCAGCACTTGGCCTAGCAGTTCACTTTGGATTTGCTGGATTGTTAAATTTTGGAATCGCAGGATTTATGGCAATTGGCGCCTATGGATACGTGATTTCTATTTTAACTTTTGGATTTGCGTGGTGGGCTGCAATTTTGGTCAGTATTACAAGTGCGATTATCTTTGCAATAATTTTAGGTTTACCTACCCTGCGGTTACGTGGTGACTACTTAGCGATTGTCACTATTGCTGCTGCTGAAATCGTACGCTTATTGTTTTTAACCAGTGCTTTTACACCAGTAACTGGCTCGGCGCTGGGATTAAGCGGTTATCACAACAGTTTTCGCGGTGCCAATCCATTTTCATGGGAAGGCAAAAAGGGCTTTGGCCCCTGGACCTATACCGCTGTAGAATTTTGGATTTTAATTATTGGATTAATAATGATTACTGCCTCTGCTTTTTTTGTTTGGAGATTAGTTAATAGTCCTTGGGGACGCGTTATTAAAGGTATTCGCGAAGATGAAGATGCAGTTAGATCACTAGGAAAAAATGTTTTTGCATACAAAATGCAAGCACTAATGATTGGTGGAGTGCTCGGGGCACTTGGTGGTGTGATGATGATTTTGCCGTCATCGGTGATTCCGGCAAGCTTTGTGACCGCTTTAACGTTTTTTGTTTGGACAGCTTTATTGTTAGGTGGCGCGGCAACTGTCTTTGGCCCGATTTTAGGCGCCGTTCTTTTTTGGGTATTGCAAGCATTTTTATCGAGCCTTTTGCCAGCACTGTCAGATGCGGGTCTGTTAGGTGCAGTAAGTAATCAGCAATCTTCAATTATCAGATTTATTTTAGTGGGATTTGGTTTGATGCTTTTGGTAATTTATCGTCCACAAGGAATCCTAGGTGACAAGAAGGAGTTGACCTTTGTCAAATAACGAGCCTTTAGTGACGCCTGATAAATCAACTGGACTTCATATTGGGCAAGCGCAGCCTGGAGTCAAAAAAGTTGATCCAATTTTGATTGTAGATAAAGTCAGTCGAGAATTTGGTGGCTTGAAAGCTGTTGATGTTGAACATTTAGAGATTCCACGAAATGCAATTACTGCCTTGATTGGCCCAAACGGCGCCGGTAAAACAACTTTGTTTAACTTATTAACTGGTTTTGACAAACCAGATACAGGTACTTGGGAATTTAATGGAACTAATTTGTCAGGTATACCAGCATTTCGCGTGGCAAAATTAGGTGAGGTTCGTACCTTTCAATTAACTAAAGCCTTGAGCCTATTAACCGTTTTAGAAAATATGAAATTAGGCGCAAAAGAGCAAAAAGGTGAAAAATTACTTTTTTCACTTTTACCTGCATTATGGAAAAAGCAAGAGAAAGATATTGAAGCAAAAGCGCTAGAG
>CAZXCT010000123.1:0-2137 GCA_964639395.1 uncultured Bifidobacterium sp. | reverse complement strand
TGAAGACATCGCTCCCGATGTAATATTTCATTTAGCAAGTCCTGCGTCCCCCCCCAAGTATCTTAAACTTCCACATGAAACAATCAGGGCAAATATTCAGGGTACAGAAAATTTACTTAATCTGGCGAAGAAAAAAACTGCAAGATTAATATTCTCTTCAACAAGTGAAATATATGGTGATCCACAAATAAGTCCGCAGCCTGAAACATATTGGGGAAATGTTAATCCGATTGGGCCGAGGAGCATCTACGACGAGTCCAAAAGAATGGGTGAAACCTTGTGTGCACTTTACTCTACAGAGGGAGTCAATGTAGGAATTATGAGATTGTTCAATACCTATGGTCCCTATATGGATCCGTACGATGGGAGAGTCGTGTCAACATTTATTAGACAAGCGCTTCGCGGAGAGCCGTACACAATTTATGGGACCGGTGGACAAACTAGAAGCTTTTGCTATATAGATGATTTAATTTCTGCTATACACAAGTTTTCGTTGATAGATTATTTAGGACCAATCAACCTAGGAAATCCAAATGAGATGACGATGCTTGAACTAGCGAGTGTGGTTTCAAATGTGCTTGAAGTTGATATTCCGATAAAGCATTTGGCTCCATTAGAAGATGATCCCCAAACAAGAAATCCAGATATCAGCCTAGCAATCAATCTGCTCGATTGGAAACCAGAAACTAACCTAGAATTAGGTATATCCAAGACTGCCAAGTGGATCAAATCAAATATTTAATATGAATTCAACAATTTAATAAATCTCGCTGATCGGAATTATGTGAATATTTGGCTTGTCATACCTACTGCAAATAGAAGTGATTATTTGGAAGAAATAATTAAAAATAGCCTATTGCCATTGAACCAAATTGTATTAGTGAGAACTACTCCGGGGATTAAATTCCGAGGAGTTCATAACGTTTTTATTAGGTCAAAAAAAATAAATATTCAAAAATGGTGGAATATAGGAATAAGTTTTGCAGAAAAACATGGAGCAGAAATCGTCGCAGTATTAAATGACGATGTTTGGATCGCACCGGGGAGCTTGCAAACTATGGCATTTGAAGCAATAGATCAAAACGTTCCTCTAGTATTTCCATATCCATATACTGGTAAGTTAGCGGGTTATTGTTGGATTTTGAATTTAAATTTTGGTATAAGACCAGATAATAGATTTTATTGGTGGTACGGGGACAATGACTTGCAAATGCAAGCGCAGGCTCACTCCAAATACATTTACGTGTCAGCAGAAGTTAATCATCTTGAGGGAGGTAAATTAACTGCAGAAAATGATTACTTAAATCAATTAGCCTTAAAGGATCATCTTAATTTCATTTATAAATGGGGAACTCGCAAACAGAAAAAGGAAGTCACCTGTTTGAAATATAAGCTTTTACTTAATAAAATAAAAAAAATATTACTAAAAATTTTCCCAGCAGATAGTAAAGAGTGCACCGCCAGGGACTCGAACCCCGGACCCGCTGATTAAGAGTCAGCTGCTCTAACCAACTGAGCTAGCGGTGCGCGAAAGAAATCATAGTAGAACGGGCTTGTTGTTTTTAATTTGGTTCTATTGGCCGGCATAGATTTTGAGAAATTCATAAATTGCATCTACGATTAACTGCACGGCAATTGCAGCTAATAAAAGACCCGCTAATTTAGTCGCCACACTAATCCCACCCGCACCAAGCAACTTGATTATCGGAATAGAAAACCTAAGGGATAAAAATACGATTAGATGCACCGAAAATATGGCGACACCAATTGTGAAAAAATCACTGAGTGTATTGGCTTGATTTACGAAAACAATTGTTGCGGCAATGGCGCCAGGGCCAGCAAGAAGTGGAGTGCCTAGTGGAACTAGCGCGACATTAATGTCATCATCACCTTGGGGCTTTTCATTTTTACCGGTAAGTAGTTCTAAAGCAACTAATAAAAGAAGTAATCCACCAGAAGCTTGAATTGAGGGGAGTGAAATCCCTAAGAAGGCCAATACCTGTTCGCCAAAAAGTGCAAAAGCAACTATTACCAAAAAGGCTAGCGCTACTGCTTGAAATGCTAATTGTTTTTGTTTAGCGGCTGGATATTTATTAACTAAGCCGGCAAAAATAGGAACAGTACCGAAGGGGTCCAT
>CAZXCT010000122.1:1437-2249 GCA_964639395.1 uncultured Bifidobacterium sp. | reverse complement strand
CCTTGAAGATTACGCCAGAATTGAAGAAAAAAATGATTAGTGGCAGGTGTTTTTTGCCGTAAGTAATAATTTTGTGATGTTACTTTTGTGACTAATGTTTCAAGAGATACGCTCGAGAACCAATTGTCGTTTTTCACCTGGTTCTGGAGCAATTAACGCGGCACCTTGTAATGCCAACTCAGCCTGCGCAAACCTCGACGGATCATCCACATGAATTTCAAAAATTGGTTGATCTTTTTCGACCCGATCGCCTTCTTTTGCCAAGCAAACGATGCCAGCAGTTTTGCTAACCTCATCTTCTTTTTTTGTACGGCCAGCACCGAGGTGCCAAGCACTTAAACCGACTTTAAAAGCATCAAGATCAGAAATAAAACCGGATTTCTCTGCAACAAAGTGCCTTATATCTTTGGATATTGGAACACCTTGATTTAAATCCCCACCTTGCGCATTAACCATTTCATTCCAAATTCTTAAAGCTGAACCATCATCAATAACGCTTTGTGGATCTCTATCAATTTTGGCAAGGGCTAACATTTCTCTGGCTAAGGTAAGAGTTAATTCAACTAAATCATTTGGGCCGCCACCCTTTAGCACTTCAATTGATTCTGTTACTTCTAAAGCATTTCCCGCCGCATTACCCAAAGGTGTGTTCATCTGAGTTAGCAAGGCAACCGTTTTTACCCCGGCATTGTTACCGATTTTCACCATGGTTTCAGCTAGCTGGCGCGCTTGATTTATATCTTTCATAAAAGCTCCACGGCCTACTTTGACATCTAGCACTAAATTTGAAGTTCCTTCAGCAATTTTTTTAC
>CAZXCT010000122.1:0-1427 GCA_964639395.1 uncultured Bifidobacterium sp. | reverse complement strand
GATTCAACACAGCCAATTACATCTCTGAAGGAATACATCTTTCGATCAGCCGGGGCTAAATTATCGCCGGGCTGAGCAATAAACCCACCAATTTCATTTAATTGTTTAATTAAATCTTGATTTGGTATTTGCGCCTTCCAACCTGCGATGGATTCCATTTTGTCGATGGTGCCACCAAAGGTTCCAAGTCCCCGACCGCTCAGTTGGGGAACTGCCGCACCACAAGCTGCAACGATCGGCACCAAGGGTAAAGAAATTTTGTCGCCAACTCCACCGGTTGAGTGTTTGTCAACCGTGGGCTTTGAAACATTAGATAAATCAAGTTTTTCCCCTGAGTCAATCATTGCTTTGACCCAAGCATCTAATTCATTTTCAGCTAAACCATTAAAAAATACCGCCATGAGTAATGCGCCAGCTTGTTCATCAGGAATTCTATTTTTAGTGAAATTATCTATAAACCATTGAATTTGCTCTTTGCTCAAACTTTTTTTATCGCGTTTGGCGACGATAATGTCAACCATATTCATCCGATTAACCACCCTGCATCAACAGTAAGAATTTCACCAGTTATTCCACTAGCGCTTTCTGAAGCCAAGTATCTAACAGCGTTAGCAACTTCTTGAGGATTCACTGCTCTCTCAAGCGCACTTCGCTCTTTCCATGCTTGCAAACCAGCCGGCCAATCTATTTCTAAATTTTCTCGATCGATCAGGCCTGGGCGAACTGCATTAACCCGGATTCCGCCCTTGGCAAATTCTTTTGCACTGGATTTAGTGAAAGCTTCTAACCCAGCTTTGGCTGCCGCGTAGTGTGAATGATTAGTAAACGGAGTTATCGCTTCAACCGAAGAAATATTCACGATTGAACTTCCGGGCAACATTTCGCTACTTGCGGCTCTCGATAAGGCAACTGCCGAACGCAAAGTTGAATTTTGCATATGGCTCCAGTCGCTAGCATCCATTTGGTTAATTGAGGTGAGAATTTGATCTGCAGCGTTATTCACCAAAATCGAAATATCGCCGAACTTAAATTTAATATCTTTGATTAATTGATTACTGACTTGATCGACTTCATCAGTAGAAAGATCTGCCTGAAAAACATGATGTGGATTAGCGTTTGGCTTTAAATGACGAGCAGTCTCTAGGGCGCCTTCCTCATCGCGAAAATAATGCACTGCAACTGAAGCACCCGCAAAAGCCAATTCATTTGCTATCACTCTGCCCAACCCGCCACTGGCACCAGTAACGAGCGCCACGTGATTTGTTAGGTCAGCAAAAGTCATTTTTGATTCACTTTTTCTTTAGCCGTCTGAATTACTTCACTTATTTCTACCATAGTGCTTTTGCGATCTTTAATCACTAGCTCTCCATCAACCAAAACGTGTTTCACATCGCTACGGCCAGCGGCATAAACAACTAACCCAACAG
>CAZXCT010000121.1:0-2341 GCA_964639395.1 uncultured Bifidobacterium sp. | reverse complement strand
ACTAGTGATCAAATAAACGAGCCCACTTGCATATCAATTTGGGAGGGGAAGTCCGGCGGGGTCGAGTTACTCAGATTGACTGAGTGTATTGTCAGAAAGATAAATACTATCACGCATTGTTAACTGCATCTTTGAGAGCAAATTAAATTTATAGTTTTTCATTTAACAATTTCTCAATTGCAGAAGTAATCTTACGACTGCTGGGTCTTGCACTCGATCCAAAGCTAGCAACTATGTCTCCGTTACCATTGATTAGGATTTTATTAAAATTCCAACGAGGCACGTAGCCAGTTTTTTTCCTTGCCCATTTAAAGAAAGGGTGGGCTTGTGCGCCTTTTATTCTCGTAATTGAAGTCATTGGCATTGTGGTGGAGTAGTTCAAGTCACAAAATTCTTTAACCTCAAGCTCACTTGATAACTCTTGGTTAAAATCGTTTGACGGCACTGCAAGAACTACCAAGCCTTGATCTTGATAAGTCTCATGAAGTTTTTGCATGCCACGCAACTGTGATGTGAAACCGCACCTGCTAGCTGTGTTTACTACTAAAATGGGGCTTCCTTTAAAGTCCTTTAACGACAGAGTACCTCCGTCAATACTGTCGAAGGTAAAGTCTAGGGCATTCGCCATGGTAGTCGTTATCATCATTGTTAAAAAGATCCATATACGCATTAAGTTTTTCCATTGTTCGTTTAATTTTAGATTTTAATGTTCCCGTTCGAATACCACGCTGGAAGAGCATATGACGGAATTAATTTTCTCAGGTTACCTGAGAATATTGCCAGGCAGCATGTAATAAAATCTTATGCTTATTACTTGTTCAAGGTGAAGGTAAACTAGAAGATCTTGATATAGAGCCATACGAACGCTGCTAGCATGAAGATGAAAAGAGCAACGGATGACCAAATCACAAAGGTTATCAACAACTCTCTCCTAGCTTGCTGAATACGATCGAAGCCGTTCATGAGGATTGCCTTAATTTTAGTGAATCGATCTTGTCTAAAAATCTTAAGCTGACGTTTAGAGACCGTCTAAAACAACTTTTTCTATTCAGTTCTGACGCATTCGCTATCATGAAATCGTTGATTGAACTGCTGCGACTATGTGAAAGCCCGCTAAAAAAAGAAATACAGATAAGTTCGACATTATAGAAGTTGTTACTGTTTTTAATTTTGTCACTGTGATTTTCCATTTCATGGTAATTCATTTACATACCTAATACGCGCGACGACTAAGAGTGGACGTGTTATAAAATGTCGCAGTGTGGTTATCCGTCACACATGAAATTTATCATAAATAAATTGGTGACGGCCTTATAATGTACTCGTATTAAACTAACCCGCGAGTAAGAGCGTGATTTTATCATTGTATAAAGCAAAGTTGAGAAAAATATGAATCAGCAAAAAAGACTTTATGGTTTAGGAATAAAACGCTCTAAATCCTAGCGATTTTTTAATGATTAAGCTATCGCCTCGAAATATATGGGGTTAGAGCTTTAACTTTAATATGGTTCCTAGCCGCCCCCATGGCATTATTTCTGTACATCCCCTCTTCAGACGCAGGCATCAGAATTTTTTCATTGGGTATCGTGACATCTGTGTTAGCATACATTTCATTCCTAATTAAATTTTAACAAACGGATAATCCGGTGTAAATAATTAGCATTGCCTTTCATTTTGAAATCTTGATCATGAGTCGAGAAATTAAACTACTAGCTAGTTATGTTTTATCGTGGCAACTACCCTAATCTAGCTTGGGTTTTTAGTCGGATTGTCCAAATAAATGATCTGCAATATGTTGGATATGCTCAGTGGTAATCCCACAGCAACCGCCAACTAGACTTATCCCCTTATCCATCCATCGTTCAACGTGCGAAGCATAGCTTTCGTGGCTGATTATATTTTCAAAGGTCCAATTATTGTTGATCATTTTTCCGGAATGCGCATAAACGCCAATTAATCCGGGCCAATTCGTTTTAAGTATTTCTAAAGCTTCATCGACAAATTCTACATCAGTATGCATTATGTTTATAACATCGACGTTTTTATCCAACAATTGATACACCGCCTCATCCAAGGGATCGCCGTTCTCTAAGCACATACGGCCCGTCGGATCAGGTATGCAACTAACTCCAACCCACACAGGTAGTTTTGTTTGTTGCGCAGCTTCAAGAGTTACAAGCATGCGATCAATATCCACCATCATTTCTAGTATTAAAAGATCAGCGCCTGAGCTAGCTAAAATATGAGACTGTTGTGCAATATTAGATCGCAGATGCTCTAAAGGTGGATGGTTGCCAGTGAAACTCCAGTAAGAAATTCCACCTGCAACTAAGATGTTTTT
>CAZXCT010000120.1:0-2369 GCA_964639395.1 uncultured Bifidobacterium sp. | reverse complement strand
TGTTCGACATCTTTTGCTACCAGCATTGCAGCAGATGCGGTAAAGCGTCCGTGCATCTCTAAAAAGATATTGAAATCATCCCCTACTGCGTCACGCACTGCTTCTAAAACAGATACAGAACGACGACGCTCTTCATTTGATAATTCTGCACTGGCTGCACCAAATGGATCTATTTTTAAACCTTTGTATCCGCGCGCTTTTACTTTTTTAGCTAACTCACCAATAATTTTTGGATCACGATCGCCTTGATACCAACCATTTGCATAAGCCGGAACTTTTTCGCGAAACTTACCGCCAAGTAACTTCCAGATGGGTTGATTAGTTTTTTTACCGATGATGTCCCATAAAGCAATATCAAAAGCAGCAAGGGCAGATTGCCCAACTTCACCAGCGATGCCGTATTCAGCAAATTGGATATTCCAAGCTAATTTATTTAGATCAAAAGGGTCAAGGCCTATTAGGTAGCGATTGCCTAATTCGTGGATGGCAGCGACCAAAGTTTCAGTCTTGTTTACCATTCTCACTTCGCCAAGGCCAGTAATGCCTTCGTCTGTTGTTATTTGAACGATGGTCAATTCTCGCCAAGGGGCACCGACCACAATCACTTCAAAGGATTCGACTTTAATTTTGTCTCCTTTTAATCTAAGGGCGGTAAAAGACTAGTGGCAGAACAGTTAGCCACTTAAAACAGTGGGCGCGTAACATAAGTCGCACCAACAGGCGCGAGGTGTGATCATGGCGATTGAAGTAGAAGTCTTTGACGAGCGAATTTGCGATTTGGGCGAAGGCCCCTTTGATGACAACTTAAGAAAAAGAGCCGTCTGGCTAGATATTTTGAGCGGAAAAGTACTTTATAAAACTTGGGATGGATTAGAAGCTGGTGAGTTTTCAGTTGGTGAACACATTGGCGCGTTAGTGCCAGCGTCGAGCGGTAAATATATTGCCTGCATGGTTGAGGGCCCAGCCGAAATGGATGAAAAGGGTAACTGGAAATTAATCACCAAATATAAAGATAATGATGCAAAATTTTCTGCATTAGCAACTAGATCAAATGATGCAAAGTGCGATCCATTTGGGGATCTTTGGCTTGGCACGATGACTTACGAAATGCAAGAAGATGAAGCTGCGCTTTATCGACTTCGCGCCAGAGCCAATAAAACCGAACGTCTTCACGCAGCAACTATTAGTAATGGTCTTGGTTGGTCACCAAATAGAGATTTAATGTATTACATAGATACTTTTAAATATCGGGTTGATATTTTTGATGTTGATGAAAATGGCGATCCACATAACAGAAGAACTTTTGCAGATATACCGCAAGAAGATGGGTTTCCGGATGGAATGTGTGTAGATGCGGAAGGTGGTATTTGGGTAGCACTGTGGGGCGGCGGACAAGTAAGACGCTACGAACCAAATGGCAATTTGAGTGAAATAGTTAAAGTACCTGGCAAACAATCAACTAGTTGTGCGTTTGTGGGCCCAGATTTAGATTTAATGATTATCACAACTGCGCAGCGCGGATCACCAACAACAGAAATTACTGATGATTCACCAGGCGCTGGTAAAACTTATGCAATTAAACCTGGAGTTAAAGGTATGCCAACAGATAAGTACCGTGATTAATGACTTATAGCAAAGTAAACATATTTACTTTTGGTGAAGCAGTTGCAGTATTTGCGGCAGAAGATGAATTACCAGTTTCAAGAGCGCGGGATTATCAAAGATGGACCGGCGGAGCAGAATTAAATGTGGCAGTGGGGGTGAGCCGTTTAGGTTTAACTTCTCGTTGGTTTAGTCGGCTAGGGGCGGACGGATTAGGCGAAGCAGTTTTATCCGATGCTCGCAGTGAAGGGGTAATTACTGATTCAGTAATTATGGACGAGACAGCCAACACTGGATTAATTATTAGAAACTCATCTAGTCAAAGCCCGATTGATGTAACTTACTGGAGAAAAAATAGTGCCGCCTGCAATATAAAGGTAGCGGATATTTCAGAAGAGTTAGTTTTAGCATCAGAGTGGGTGCATATAACAGGCATTACCCCAGCAATCAGCCAAAGTGCTAGAGAAGCAACATTGAAAGTTAAAGAGATAGTAAAAGCAAATAAGCATCGACATTCTTTAGATTTAAACTTAAGAAGAAAACTTTGGAGCGGAACGGAAGCTGCGAAGGTATTGCGTCCCTTGGTTGATGGGGTTGAAGTTTTAATTGGCGGGGTAGATGAGTACGAAACCGTCTTTGAAAGTAAGGATTTTGTCGCTGCCGCATTTAAAGCAGGTGCTAAGAACTTGATTGTTACTAATGGCTCGGCAAATGTGCATATATATAGTGAAGATTTTCATGAAGAGTTAAGTGCAATAAAGGTGAAG
>CAZXCT010000119.1:0-2462 GCA_964639395.1 uncultured Bifidobacterium sp. | reverse complement strand
TATTCGTCCTGCAATCAACGTAGGTATCTCAGTTTCTCGCGTGGGTGGATCAGCACAACCTAAAGCAATGAAAAAGGTTGCGGGACGTTTACGTTTAGATTTAGCTCAGTTTCGTGAATTAGAAGCATTTAGTGCATTCGGTTCAGATCTTGATGCTGCTTCAAAAGCACAGCTCGAGCGGGGAGCGCGCTTAGTGCAACTTTTGATCCAATCGCAATATGCACCACTTGCCATGGAAAAGGCTGTTGTTTCACTTTGGGCAGGTACAACTGGTGAATTAGATCAAGTACCAGTTGACGATGTCGCCCGCTTTGAAACAGAATTTCATGGCTTTTTAGATAAGAATCATTCACAAATTATGGACGGGATTAAAACCACTCGTGATTTGTCGGAAGACGCTTTGAATGGATTAAAGAGTGCAATGAGCAATTTCAAGCAACAATTTATTAAGGGTGATGGAAAGCCTTTGATAGGCAATGAATCTGTTGAAGCCTTGGCTGAAGAAGATGTAGAACAAGCCAAAATCAAGGTCCAAAAGCGAGGATAGTAAAAACAAATGGGTGCCCAACTACGCGTATTTAGGCGAAGAATTCGTTCGGTTAATGCGACTAAAAAGATCACTAGAGCAATGGAGTTAATTGCTTCTAGTCGTATCGTAAAAGCGCAAAACCAAGTAGCGGCTTCTAATCCTTATGCCACTGCGCTTTATCGTGCAGTCAGTTTGGCCGCTAGTAATGCTCGCGGAAATCACCCACTACTTCTTAATAACAAAGACGGCAAGCGCGCCGCGATGTTGCTCATTACTGGCGACAGAGGCTTAGCCGGTGCTTATTCTTCAAACGTATTAAAAGAAGGTGAACGTTTAGCCGAACTTATGCGAGAAGAAGGTAAAACCGTTGTCCCTTACATCGTTGGGCGTAAGGGTGTGGGTTATTACAGATTTCGCAATAGAGAAATTGCAAATAGTTGGACTGGCTTTACTGATCGCCCGACTTATAAAAATGCTCAAGAAATTGCTGAAGCAATCTTGCCAGCATTTTTGAAAGACTCAGCCGACGGTGGAGTTGATGAGATACATGTCGTCTACACCAGATTTGTGAATCGCATCAGTCAAGTGGCAGTTGTACAAAGAATTGTTCCGCTCGAAGTGATAGAAGAATTGCTCGAATCTTCTAGTAGCACGCTGGCGCAACAAAACTCGCCTGCTTTACCGCTTTACGACTTTGAACCAAGTGCCGAAGCAGTACTCGATGAATTGCTTCCTAAATACATCGAATACTTGGTTTATGCCGCGCTATTGCAAGCAGCAGCTAGCGAACATGCGGCACGTCAAAGAGCAATGAAATCTGCAACTGAAAATGCAGAAGATTTAATCAAGAGTTTGACCCGACAAGCTAACCAAGCACGTCAGGCCGAAATTACCCAGGAGATCAGCGAAATTGTCGGTGGCGCCGACGCTCTCGCCTCCGCCAAATAAGGAGAAGAACCAGAAATGACCCAGACAGTTCTTGGCACCGGACGCGTTGCTCGCGTTACTGGCCCAGTGGTGGACGTGGAGTTCCCAATTGACCAAATGCCAGAAATATTTTTTGCATTGGAAGTTGATGTTCAACTACCAGGCGCCGAAAAACGAGTTTTAACACTCGAAGTCGCCCAGCACATTGGTGATGGAATGGTTAGAACCATTTCTATGCAACCTACCGATGGATTAACTCGCGGCGCAGTAGTTCGTTCAACCGGAACACCAATTTCAGTACCAGTAGGTGACGTCACGTTGGGTCACGTGTGGAACACCTTAGGTAAGCCATTGGATGTTGAAGAATCTTCTCTAGATATTAAAACTCGCTGGCCAATTCACCGTCAAGCTCCAAAGTTTGACGAGCTTGAGCCTCGCACCGAAATGTTCGTTACCGGTATCAAAGTTATCGATCTTTTAACCCCATATGTAAAGGGTGGAAAAATCGGTTTGTTTGGTGGTGCCGGTGTAGGTAAAACAGTTTTGATTCAAGAGATGATTTACCGCGTATCAGAAAACTTCGGTGGTGTATCAGTATTCGCTGGTGTGGGTGAGCGTACCCGTGAAGGTAACGACTTATTTCTAGAAATGACCGAATCAGGCGTTATCAACAAAACTTCACTCGTGTTTGGTCAGATGGACGAACCACCTGGCACTCGTATGCGGGTAGCACTTGCTGCCTTGACAATGGCTGAATACTTCCGCGATGAGCAAAACCAGGATGTGTTGCTCTTTATTGACAACATTTTCCGTTTTACTCAAGCTGGTTCTGAAGTATCTACTTTGCTTGGTCGTATGCCGTCAGCTGTGGGTTACCAACCAACTTTGGCTGATGAGATGGGTCAATTACAAGAACGTATTACTTCAACTCGCGGTAACTCAATCACTTCGATGCAAGCAATTTATGTTCCTGCAGATGACATCACTGACCCTGCCCCTCACACCA
>CAZXCT010000118.1:0-2494 GCA_964639395.1 uncultured Bifidobacterium sp. | reverse complement strand
AGTAAATCGATCCCGATTTGCGCCCGGCGCACTCTTTCTTTAGCGGTCGCCAAAATTACCCCTTCTAGATGTCCACCCGCTGGGTAAATACCGGGTGCGTTTCTCACGGTGAACTTTAAATAAATTGGCGCAGCAACTCTTACTAAGTCAGGGATCTCGTAGTAGCGCACCGGTGATCCAAAGTCATCTGGCCCTTCAACATAAACATCTACTGGTACATCAACCGCTTGTCTGATTGCAGCTATTTGCGCTAGAGATAAATCCGTAGAAAGATTTAAAGTATTTGCCCCCAACGAAACTAAATGCTCTGCCATCGCTGGGTTAGTGCAAGGTAGTGCAACGGATGTTTTAAATATGAAATCACTTGGAAGATCACCTTTAGCGCGAGCTTGGCCAAGTACTTTTAATAATCCAATATCGCCAACTAAAATACTTCTAATTCCTAAGTCTGCTCCATGTAATACATCTTCTAAGGCAAATCTAACTTGATCAGCACCTCGTAGCGATGCCAAAACTACTGAACCAGTCGCCGTTGATGCTTGCTTACCTATATCCCACGCTGCTCTTGGCCCAACAAATAAACAAACTTCAATATTATTTTTTTTACCTAATGCAACCATTTCAGATATTTCTGAATTGGTTTGCAACATAATTCCTGAGCCTTGACTTACCCGCGCAATTGGCACATTTCTTTCTTTAGCTTCAGCAATAACCGTTGCCATCGCTTTTGGGCCTTCTACTGAAGGTATTTCGATTTTCCATTTAGCGCCATCAGCAAATCTTTTTGTTGATTCTGGCAAATCATCAGCATCGCCAATTGGCAGGTTCAAAGAATTTAATATTGCTGCGCTGCGCTTCATGCTGCCATTTAAATCTCTAGTGCTCATGATTTCTCCTAGGCAAATCTCGCCGTTAAACCGCCGTCGACTCTCCAGTCAGCGCCAGTAACAAATGATGCTTCATCACTTAATAAAAATGCCACCACATTGGCAATTTGATCGGGTGTTCCTAACTTGCCCATCGGGTGCACGCTTATTGCATGCGCTTCTTGATGTGGCTCGCGATCGAAATAACTTCTTAAAAGTGGGGTCACGGTATAACCAGGACTTACCGAGTTTGCCCTAATCCCATATTTACCTTCGTCTAAAGCCAAACTTCTTGTCACACCTAATAATGCACTCTTTGCTGCTCCATACGGAAAATACCCCGGGTAAGTCATGTGCGCGTGCACTGAAGCAATTGAAACAATCGAACCTTTTTTATTTTTTCTCATCTCAGGCAAAGTTAAACGCACAGTTAACCAAGCAGACTTCAAGTCAACCGCAAATACATCGTCCCACTCTTTTTCAGTCATCGTTACTGGGTCTGCGTAAGAGTTTCTACCTGCGTTATTAACAACTCCGGTTACCCAGCCCAATTCATCAACAATTTTTTTATGAGCAACTGCTAATTGATCTGCATTCGAAACATCCGCTTGGGCAAATGCTGCTTGATATCCTGCTGCTTTAAGTTGAGTAGCAAATTCTTCACCCTTAGCATCTAAGTCAACAAAAGATACTTTTGCGCCTTCTTGCGCACACTTTGTAACTATCGCTGCGCCAATCCCGGCTGCGCCGCCGGTAACAAAAATATGTTCGTTTTCTAGTCTTTTGCGCACTTAAACTCCTCTGACTTTCTTAACCATAGCTAATAAATCTTTTGCGATCTGTTGTGCTGATTCAATCGGGCCCTTTGTTAGCGAACCACCAGCACCCAAAGTTACAACACCGGCTTCAAGCCACTCTTGGGCATTGTTTAATCCAATTCCACCAGTCGGCATCCAACTTGCTTTAGGGAACACATCTTTAACTGACTTCAAATATGAAACCCCTAAAACAGATGCTGGGAATAATTTCAAAAAGTTTGCACCGGCAGCTAAGGCTTGCATGATTTCACTTGGTGTTAATACGCCCGGTATTGGTAAAACATTTTCACTTAAAGCAGTTTCAATCATTGCTACATTTACCCCTGGCGCAACTAAAAATTGTGCACCGGCCGCAATAGATTTTTTAGCATCTACTTCATTTAGTACAGTTCCTGCACCTATTAACAAATTTGGATACTTTTCTCTCAAAGTAGAAATCGCTGTTAGCGCTTCAGGGTTAGTTAGCGTTACTTCCATTACTTCTAACCCAACATCAGCCAAAGCCACTGCATAATCGATCGACTCTTGTGCGTTTTTGTTACGCAGAATTGCCATCACGCCGCTTTTTCTTATTTGTTCAATCATCTAACGACGTCTCCTGCGTTTAATTGAGTATTAACTAAGCCATTCTTGCCAAAAGGTAATCCGCCCCAGTCCCCGATACCGGTTACTGCCCAAGCGCCACAAACAATTCCTTGTTTGGTGGCGTCAGACAAATTGAGTCCGCTTAATATCCCTGCTAAAGCGCCCGCAACTAGCGCATCCCCCGCTCCAACAGGATCCACTAATTTAACCTTTATTGCACTTAAC
>CAZXCT010000117.1:0-2524 GCA_964639395.1 uncultured Bifidobacterium sp. | reverse complement strand
TCAAAAAGGAAGACCCTTAGCGTGATGCGGTGTGACGAGCACCGATCTGGGGTATCAAAATTAAACCAACTAATGCCCAAAAAACCTAATTAAACCTTTGTAATGGAGTGTTCATTGAACGCTACTGTCTGATCCCAGAAGGTAGCAAAGTTGGCCAGCCAATAAAGTTGTTAGACTTTCAGCGTAAGTTTGTTCTCGACGTCTCCGATAACCCAGCTGGGACGTCCCGCGCTTACCTATCGGTGGCTAGGAAAAACGGTAAGTCCGCACTGATCTCATAACCAGTTCACACTTGGCAAATATAATGTGGCGCTTGCCCCTCTACGCTCACTTCAACGACAAATTGGAAAAGAATTTAGCCTTTAGTTGCGCAATCGCATTTAGGCCAGCCCAGTGTGGCAACTATACCAAACCCCGCTGTTTTCGCAGCAGGGTTGGGCGGGAGGGAGCATATGAACAGTTTCTTCATATGTATCTAAACGACCAAACACCCAATTATTTTAGAGGAAATAAAATAGGCAAACTCAAAACAAGCGCTAGCTATTCAAAGCGGGACGTATTCAATTGTCGAGCCACTCAAATCTTGATCCAGCCTGCCTATTTGTGCAACGCGCGTGCGCTCATGTGCGACCTGCGTGTTGATGTGTGGGCTGCTTGTGTTCCGCGCGTGCATGCCGCTTATGAGCGTCTACCAATTTTTCAAAATCGAAGGTCACGCCTGTTCCCATTTCACGCGGTGCAATGGCCATTTGTTCCTGAACTACCAATGGGCGCATGGTATACTGATCGATAGGGAAGCTATGAACTTCCATCCATCCAGAATGAGATTGGGAGAACAATAAGCTAACATGAAGTTCTTGCATTCCATGGCTACATACAGGTATCCCCTGTGCCTTTGCCATTTCAGCTACTTTCAGCCATCCCGTGATCCCTCCGCAATTTGAGGCGTCGGGCTGGATAAATGATAGATTTGAATAAAGAAATGCACGTGCAAATTCTGCTTCCATATGTAGGTTTTCGCCCATGGCAAGAGGCACACCTCCCAGTTCTGCAATCTGTGCGTAACCTTCAAAATTGTCGGGATCGGTTGGTTCTTCAAACCAAAGAATATCAAATTCGCGCATGGCTTGGGCGGCTTGAATTGCACCTTCGACGCTCATAGAATAATTTGCATCCACCATGAACGCTATATCTGCGCCAACGTACTGGCGCACTGCTGCAATACGTTCAATATCACTTTTGAGAGAGGGCTGACCAATCTTGATTTTTACACCATTAAAACCAGCGGATAGATACCCATCCATACTTTCAAGGAGTTCTTCGAGGGTGTAATTCAGGTCAATACCTCCGCAATAGGCTTTACAGCAGCTATTCGCACCTCCTGCCATTTCCACGAGGGACTTTCCCTCGCGTTTACCCTTTAAATCCCATAGCGCAATATCGATTGCTGAAATCGCAAACGCAGAAATCCCACCACGTCCAACATAATGTACGTGCCAAAACATTTCCTCATAAAGTGACTGAATTTCAGTAGAATTTTTGCCAATCAAAAAAGGGACGAAATCACCTTTAAGCATAGCAACGTTTGCAGACCCACCCTTTCCGCCTGTGTAGGTGTAGCCAGTTCCTTTTTCGCCATTACGACAAGTGATGGTTGCAGTAATTAGCTCAAAGTGCGTGTGTATGCCGTGCTTTGCGTCAACCAGTACACGTGAAAGTGGCACGTTGTACTTTTTTATATCTATCTGTTCGATAATTGACACATTCACACCATCATTTTTAAATGCTCTCAACGTATTCACACCGACTTAAATGCAATTACAATTATCTGACTATCTTTTTTTCAAAGATTTAATATGATGCATTCGCGTTGAGCGAATAGGAGGCCCAATTGCCTAAAAAATTTGATGATCCATTCAATGGTTGGGGAAAGAGAGCGGAGTGTTTTTGCATCGCTTTTTTCGGGTTTCTACCAAATCTCTTATTTATGCATGTAGTTTTAGAGTGGTTTTAATAAAGCCAACCTCAATAATCGACCGTGTAGAGATGCCAAATGCCGCAAATTAAGTGGCAAGTTTACTTGCTATTTTAATTTGATTGCAAGCAAATTGCAGTTAGTCTGTAAGAATGTAGCTAGATGATAAATTAAAAAATTTCGCTAAATATCAGTTCGAATTTGAGCGCGCTGAACGCATGCGTAAAATGTATCTGAAAGCACTGATTATGGGAGTTTTCGCAGCAGGTGCATTTTGTATTTATCACTTTGGCCTCTAATTCTAATTGATTAAAAATCCATTTTCAGGCTAAAGTTCCCGAAGGCAATTTAATAACCAACTTGTGCGCCTTGGCCCCTGCCTAAAGCACTAAAGCGGGAGAACAAATATGTTATCCAAAAAAGAACTAGAAGAAATCATCGCGGCTTGGCCCGATGAAAATGGCGTTTCGTCTAATCCAGAATTGATTGAAAGACGGGAAGCCCAGCAGAACCAATATTTTTCAGACAAGGTACACTATGCGTTGGGGG
>CAZXCT010000116.1:0-2633 GCA_964639395.1 uncultured Bifidobacterium sp. | reverse complement strand
CACCACCTTACCGATTACAAATTTATCTAGATTACTCTCACTTGCACTCCACATTGAAGCATAAACACCAGATCTTAAATCAAAAATTAAATAGTCACTCAACTGCTTATCTAATTCTTTTTTCAAGTGAGTCTGCCAATATTTTTTGATGGACCCAATCTTTGGCAAAACCCCATCACCACTCAGACGATAGGCTGCTATTTTGTCGCCCGCACTCACCATTCCAAAAAGCGCCGAAGAAATATAAACTTTTTTTCTAACCCAATCTTTTGCTGATTTCTTTAACTCTGCAAAATTTAGCGCTTCATACAGAACTCCCGAATAAATCTCTATAGCTGATGCGGTAGCACTTTTTAATAAATTTGAATTTAATTGTAATTCTGAGATTTGCTTAGTACTTAATTTCAACAGCTTTTGTGCCTTACTTGGCTGTTTTTGACACAATTCAACTAGCTCTTTCAAAATTGTTTGGCGTGATTGCTTTAAAGATGAAAATTTAAGTTTTGTGATGTCTAATTTTGATCCTTTGTGGCTCTCGGTTTTGCCCTCACTCGGTGGTAGTAACACCAAAAACCCTTTGCTCATTGCAAGGTGACCTTCCAGGTTGATTCAATTCGCAAAGGTGAATCTTTAGTTACGATTTTAGGATTTCGATTTATTTGATCTGGATATCCCGATGAGGGCTCTATGCAAAATGAATCTTCCGGTAAGTCATAAAGCACAAAAGTGTCACAGTTAGTAGAAATGTCTATGCGCAGCGCTCCTGGCCAGATAATTGATGCCGCGCCAGAGGGAACAACCAACGCGTCATCAAAGGGTCCTTGCCCAACTTCAATTAACTCACCAGTTGGCAAATAGTCGGGTCCGCGTTGATATTTTTTCTGAGCAGCAACTTCGTACTGGGCGGCTGCTCCGCTTGATAAGTTTCGTAAAAACCAAGGGTGCCATCCACAACTTGCCGGAAACGGTTCTTGATGAGTTCTTATTTCAATTGCGGTAAATAAAGAATCCTCCGATAAGTGCCACTCTTGCCAAATCTCGCCTTTACTTATCCACTTATCGGTAGTTTGATGAACAACTTTGATTGCGTTGTGGGTTTGCTCGGCCACAGTTGCCGCTGAATAAAAGACTGTACCGTGAATAGCCCACTCATCAAGATTTTTTTCTTGTGGGTAGTTTTTTTCTGCAAAGTTAATCTGATTATCTTTTATCCGACCGGCCCAAGGGGCCATGGCATACCAGCCACCAATTATTGGTTGGTCAGTCATTGGCTTTAAAACTTGAAACTCACCTATTTGCCACTCGGATGCTCGCCCACCGTTTTTTTCGTCAATCAGTAAACGAGCATTACCATTAATTAATTCAATCATGAATTAGTTATAGACCAAAAATATGATCTAGCGCTAATTGATCTAATCTTTCATTGAAATAATTTCGATTTGCTAATGCCTCATAATCAAAATTCTCTGCTTTTAATTTTGCAGCAGCATCTTTAGAGTATTTTCCTACGGTTTCGCTACCTAAGGCATCGACGCCTGCCAAAGATTCTGCTTCTTTTACCTTTGGATCATTGTCATAGGCTTTAGCTTTTGCGGCAAAGGCCAAATAATTTCTCATTGAATTGCGAGCAAATTCCCAAACGCCTTCGCCGTGTTCATTACGATAAGGGCGCGAATCAAAATGCTTAGGCCCAGCGTAACCAGTCTTTTCAAGCAATCTAACCAAAAAGAAGTCGTCTTTGATGCCTTCAGAGCCAAATCGTAAATCTTGATCGTAGCGCCCAATTTTTTGATCATTTAAATCAATATGAAATAACTTCTTCTGCCAAATTGCCTGAGCAACTCCTTGATAAAACGAAAGTCCTGCCATCGTTTCGTGTGCAACTTCTGGATTTAAACCAACCATCGATGGATCATCTAGTGTCTCAATAAAAGCCATGGTGTGACCAATTGTTGGTAAGAAAGTATCTCCGCGCGGCTCATTGGGCTTTGGCTCCATCGCAAATCTCATTTGATAACCCTGATCTTTTACATAGCCAATCAAAAAGTTAAGCGCTTCGCGATAACGATCAAGTGCATCCAGCGGATATTTTGATCCAGCTGCTTCTACTCCCTCTCGACCTCCCCAAAAGACAATGGTCGGTGCACCAAATTCAGCACCCACGTCAATTGAATTCATAACTTTTTGTATTGCAAATTTTCTTACCTTAGGATCATTACTAGTAAAAGCACCATCCTTAAAGCATGGAAGTGTAAAAAGATTTGTAGTTGCCATTGAAACTACTATTCCAGTTTCGTCTAATGCTTTACGAAAACTTTTTTTAATTGTTTCGCGTTCAGCCGCAGAAGTTCCGACCGGTAAAAGATCGTCATCATGAAATGAAACTCCCCAGGCGCCAACTTCAGCTAAGCCGTGAACAAAATCAGCCGGATTGATTGGTGCGCGTGTGGGATCACCAAAGGGGTCTCTACCGACATGTCCAATGGTCCATAAACCAAAAGCAAATTTATCTTCACGGGTGGGGGTTAAGCGGATGTCGCTCATTTGAACTCCTCAAATAGAAACTGCGTTTAGCCTATTGCTTTATTCCACCAAGTCCACACCGGTTTAGCCGTGTAAGGCTGTAAAGCTAC
>CAZXCT010000115.1:0-2847 GCA_964639395.1 uncultured Bifidobacterium sp. | reverse complement strand
GGTTGTTGAGGCAATATCTCAAACAAAAAATGCCGGCTATGACTTAATTGAAATTCCTGCCTTGAGTCCTGAGTCGATTGATCCAATATTTACCAAAAAGATATTGGCTGAATATGACTTAGAAAGTTCTTGTTCGCTAGGTTTAACTTTTGATGCAGATTTAAATAACGAAGATGCTGCAGTAGTAGCAAAAGGTGAAGCAAGATTGTTTCAAGCTTTAGATTTAGTCAGAAAACTTGAAGGGCAATACCTCGGTGGCGTAATTTTTAGCGCGCTTGGCAAATACCTAAATCCTCCTACCTTAAAAGCGAGAGCGAATGTAGTTAATTCGCTACGCCGACTAGCGCAAGCTGCGCAGCAAGATGGCATCACATTGGGCTTAGAGGTTGTAAACCGCTATGAAAGCAATCTCTTAAACACTACAAGAAGTGGCTTAGAAATAATTGAAGAGATAAATGAACCAAACGTGGTAATCCATTTAGATACTTACCATATGAATATTGAAGAGATTAATATGTTTGACCCAGTAATTGAAGCAAAAGAAAAGCTGGGTTACGTTCATATCGGAGCGAATCATCGTGGATTTCTAGACCAAAATGGCATGATCGATTTCGATCTATTTTTTAAGGCACTAGCTAAAATTAACTACCAAGGTGTAATAACTTTTGAAAGTTTTTCTTCTGCCATTGTCAGTAAAGATTTATCAAATACGCTTTGCGTTTGGCGCAATCTTTGGGACGACAACGTTGCGCTAGCGGTAGGCGCGCGAGAATTTATCGAAGCGAAAATGAAGTTAGCAGCAATGAAATGAAAGCAGTGGTATTAGATCAAATAAATCAATTGACTTTGAAAGAAATACCAACTCCACAGCCCGCCAAAGACCAAGTAGTTATTAAGGTCTTGGCCTGTGGGATCTGCGGTACCGATCGCCACATATATAAAGGTGAATATCCCTCTGCCAAGCCAGTAGTGCTGGGACATGAGTTTGGTGGGCGGATTAGTGCAGTGGGTGAAGGGGTAACAGAATTTAGTGTTGGCGATCTTGTTTCTATCGATCCAAATATTGTTTGCGGAAATTGCCCTGATTGTAAAGCAAAAAGAACAGCTTTTTGTCCAGCGCTAACTGCTTTAGGGGTAAATATTAATGGAGGTTTAGCAGAATATGCCGTTACTCCAAAGACTCAAGTTTACAAAGTCCCGCAAGATTTAAATCCTAATTACCTCGCCTTTATTGAGCCACTTGCTTGCACAATGCGTGGGTTTGATCTAGCGAATCTAACTGGCGGCGAGCGGGTAGCAATTTTGGGCGGCGGAGTAATTGGGTTACTAGCGGTGCAGTTAGCAAAATTGGCTGGGGCGAAAGAAATAATTTTAATTACTCGTCAAGCAGCTCGGCGTGAAGTTGCACTACAAATTGGTGCCACTGGCGCGGTAGACCCAAATAACGAATCTGCAGTCAAGGCTTTGAAAAATTTTGACGTCACATTTGAATGTGCAGGAGCGGTCGCCACTTTTAAACAATCTCAACAAATCACGCGTCGTGGTGGCTCAATAATTGTTCTGGGGTTAACGGCTCAAGGGGTAGAGGTACCTATAAGTCCGTTTGACCTAGTAGTTAATGAACATAGAATTCAAGGATCATTTTTAAATCCTCACACCCAAGCGCGTGCTGGGGATTTAGTTGCTAGCGGTAAATTAATTTTGGATCCTTTAATTTCAAAGGTGCTACCACTCGCAGAAGTAAAAGCTGTGTTGGATTCTGATCCAGCGCAGGGGGATATCAAATACATTGTTGTTCAGTAAGGGCGCAGTTTAACCATATCTGGAGTTATTTCAGACAAATTCTTAACGCCCAACAATTTCATTGAAGTTTCCATTTCGAGTTTGAAAATATCAATCATCTTCTCAACCCCTAATTGCCCGCCGGCCATCAAGCCATACAAATACGATCTACCAATTAATACACCTTTGGCGCCAAATCCAATTGCAGCTAATACATCCGTAGCGCTGGTGATACCGCCGTCAATATAAATCTCAATTTTGTTTCCGACGGCTTTAACCATCTCAGGCAGCGTCTCTAGCGGGACGGTGCCCCGATCCATTTGTCTGCCGCCATGATTTGAAATAACTATTGCATCAACTCCAAATTTGACTAGCGCTTTTGCATCGTCAACTCTTTGTACGCCTTTTACAATCAGCGGCCCTCCCCAGGCTTGCTTTAACCACTTGATATCTGACATGGTCACGCTTGGGTCAAAAATCTTTTTTGAGAGTTCAAATAACGGTGCATCGTATCCACGAAAAGTCGCAAATTCTAGTGGCGGTGTTGTTAATAGGTTTCCCCACCACTTGGGCTTAGTGGCCATATCAATAAAAGTCTTAGCACGAATTTTTGGCGGTACAGTTAAACCGTTTTTATTATCTTTAATTCTTTGTCCGCTGATAGGCGTATCAACCGTTAAAATCAGTGCTTCATAACCATCACGTTTAGCATTATCAATAAACATTTTGCTTTGCTTGCGATCGTTCCAAAGATACAACTGAAACCAACGCCTTACCCCTGGTACGGCTTGTGCTAATTCGCTAGTCGAAGTTGTGCCCATAGTAGAAAGCGCGTAAATCAAATCGTTCTGATAAGCAGCTTGAGCTACTGCTGGTTCTCCGAGGTAGTGCATCATTCTGGAATACCCAGTCGGGGCAAAAATAATTGGCATAGCAGTTTTTTTGCCAAGTATTTTTTGACTAAAATCAATCTGGCTGACGTTTCTTAAGACATGTGGGCTGAACCCAACTCTCTTAAAAGCAGCCTTGGCTCTTTGCAAACTAATTTCGTCAAGTGCTCCACCA
>CAZXCT010000114.1:0-2866 GCA_964639395.1 uncultured Bifidobacterium sp. | reverse complement strand
CCAAACAAATCTGTAAACCCAGACGAAGTTGTCTCTATCGGTGCGGCACTACAAGCTGGTGTTTTAAAGGGTGAAGTTAAAGACGTTCTGTTACTAGATGTAACACCACTATCTCTTGGTATCGAAACCAAAGGTGGCGTTATGACCAAGTTGATCGAACGCAACACCACCATCCCAACTAAGCGCAGCGAAATCTTTACCACCGCTGAAGACAATCAACCCAGTGTTCAAATCCAAGTTGCCCAAGGTGAGCGCGAAATGGCCGCTTACAACAAAAAACTTGGCACCTTTGATCTCACCGGTCTACCACCAGCACCCAGAGGTGTTCCTCAAATCGAAGTTACCTTCGACATTGACGCCAACGGAATCGTGCACGTATCGGCAAAAGATCTAGGCACTGGCAAAGAGCAATCAATGACCATCTCGGGTGGATCTTCTTTGAGTAAAGAAGAAATCGACCGAATGATGAAGGACGCTGAAGCTCACGCTGAAGAAGACAAAAAGCGCAAAGAAGAAGTAGATGTGCGTAACGGCGCTGAAGGCTTGGTCTATCAAACTGAGAAATTCTTAAAAGATAACGAAGAAAAAATCCCAGCTGATGCCAAAAGCAATGTAGAAGAGCCTTTAGCTGAGTTAAAAACCGCTCTTGAAGGCACAGACCTTGAAGCCATCAAATCAGCCATGGAAAAGGTAGCAACCGCCAGTCAAGCTGTAGGGGCTGCGATGTATCAAGAGCAAGCTCAAGGCGCTGAAGGTGAAAGCCAACCTGAAAACAATGGCGAAGACATTGTGGACGCTGAAATTGTTGATGAAGGTGAAAACAACAAATGACCCAAACACCCGAGAGCAATCGTGAAAACGAAGAGCCTTTAGAGGGTGTAACCATTCGCGATAAAAGGCGAATCGATCCTGACACTCTTCAGCCGCGGCAAACTGCGGCTGAAGAGAAAGTCGAAACAGCACCCGAAGAAAAAGATCCAGTTGCTGAATTAACTAACGATCTGCAACGCATAACCGCAGAGTATGCAAATTACCGCAAACGCGTTGAGCGAGATCGAGGGCTAGTTCATGAGTTAGCAATCGCTAATTTGCTAGATCAACTAATTCCAATTTTGGATGACATTGATAGAGCTAAAGAACACGGTGATTTAACCGGAACTTTTGCCACAGTTGCTGAAAACTTAATTAATTTGAGTAAAAAATTAGGTTTAACTCAATTTGGTAGCGCGAGTGAAGAATTTGATCCAACTTTGCACGAAGCACTTTCGACAGTCGAATCAGATGAATTTGAAACTCAAACTGTAACTCAAGTTTATCAAGCAGGATACAAAATCAACGAGCGAATTTTACGACCTGCAAAAGTCGTAGTAAGCCAGCCTAAATAATTTAAGGGGGTGTCATGAGCGCAAAAGATTATTTAGAAAAAGATTATTTTCAAATTCTAGGTGTTCCCAAAGATGCTGATGACGCTACTTTAAAAAAGGCTTATCGCAAACTTGCTCGCGAACTTCACCCTGATCAAAATAAAAGCCCAGAAGCTGAAGATAAATTCAAAGCAGTTTCTGAAGCTTATGATGTTTTATCTGATCCAAAAAAACGCGCTGAGTATGAACAAGTAAGAACTTATGGCGCGCAAGGTATGGGTGGACCAGGAGCAGGCGCCAACTTCAACTTTGAAGATGTATTTTCAGGTTCTGGTTTCAACTTAGGTGATTTATTTGGTGGAGGTTCCCCAAGAGCTAGACGGCCACGACGCGGCTCAGATTTAGAAACTGAAACAACCATTACTTTTGATGATTGTTTTGAGGGTACGAATATTTCTATACCTTTACGAGGCCAAGTAACTTGTAAAACTTGTAACGGCTCTGGTGCCAAACCCGGCACTTCACCCAAGCGCTGCACCAGTTGTAACGGCTCAGGTCAAGTCCAAAGAAATGCTGGTGGCTTTGCCTTTGCTCAAGCGTGCCCAACTTGCCATGGTGCTGGGCAAATTATTGAAAGCAAAGATCCCACCTGCCAAGGCACCGGAGTTGTTAATGAAACCAGAACCGTTACTGCCCGCATTCCAGCTGGCATCAAAAATAATGCTGTCCTAAGGCTTAAAGGCAAAGGTGAAGCTGGCGCCAAAGGCGGCGAAGCTGGCGATCTTTTTATCACAGTAAAAGTAAAAGAAGACCAAATCTTTAAACGCGAAGGTGACAACGTAAGAATTGATTTACCTGTGCGTTATGACGAAGCAGTGTTTGGTGCCCAAATTTCTGTGCCAGTACCAGGTGGCAGCACCGTAACTTTAAAAATCCCAGCTAACACTCAAAATGCCAGAGTATTAAGAGTTAAAGGCCAAGGAATGCCTAAAACAAACTCTGCTCGCGGTGACCTACTTGTCAAAATAGATATTGCAGTGCCGCAAAACATGAACAGCAAAGCTAAAGAAGCACTACAAACTTATGCAAACGAGGTTATGCACGACAATCCTCGCGCTGAAATCATTGCCATGAATGCAAGAAAAGAGCGCATTTAAAATGGCTACTAATAAATATCAAGCAGTCCCAGATGATGCTGCGGTTTATGCAATCGGGGTAGCAGCAGAATTAAGCGAACTTCACCCACAAACACTTCGTCAATACGACAGACTTGGAATCGTCTCACCATCAAGAGTCGGTAGCGCCAGAAGGCTTTATTCAAGAATTGATATTTTAAAACTTCGCTACGTCGCAGACTTAACCCAAGCTGGGGTAAATCTTGAAGGCGTTAAAAGAATTTTAAAACTCGAGGCTTATATCGAATACCTTCATACCCAATTTGGAATCCCTACCACCAAAGCCAACACTAATGAGTTGGAACTTTGGAAATCAAAAAAACAAAA
>CAZXCT010000113.1:0-2897 GCA_964639395.1 uncultured Bifidobacterium sp. | reverse complement strand
GGCTGGTTTTAGCTTTTAAGAATACACAACTTATGATCGCGCTAGTGGTTTTAGTAGCTATTTTTATGAGCGCAGCAATAATGATGTTTTGGTTTGCTGCAAGACTTGAGGTTACCGGTTTTGTTGAACTGTTTCCTAGAGCCAGAGGTAATTTTAATTTAAGTTGGGTTATCATCACTTATATCGGAATCTACTCGCTGGTGGTAGATAGTGACCTTACAAGCTACATTAAGAAAATTTGGCCTAGAAATTTACTAAAATCCTCTCAAATTTTACTAATTTTAATTTTACTCTTTCCTGTCGCGGCAGTACATGCCAGAGCGCTAAGCAACACTCAAGATGGAATCTTTCCGGTGGGAGAAAACGAAATTTGGTTAGCTTATAGAGCATGTGATAATCCCGCCGAGGACCCAATGCTCGCAAAAGTTTTTGAAGAAAAGCCATTTGTTCAAGATTTCTTAAGAGAGAACTGTCCAAACGTTGATTGGCCAGTTATTCCACCTATAAACCAAGTGGAATAACTGGCCAGAAAGTTATTAACCTATTTTTATTTGCACTGTTGCTGAAACTTCTGGGTGAAGTTTGGCAACGATTTTATGCTTTCCGGCTAATTTGATTGGGTGTTCAATTTGAAGAACGCGGCGGTCAATCTTTGGGCCACCTGCTACTTCAATAGCTTTTACGATGTCTGCGGCATTGATTGAACCAAATAAACGATTTGCTTCGCCAACTTTTGCCTCAACTGGATAAACCTTAGATGTCAAAGCCGCTTGAAGTTCTCTTGCATGCTCTAATCCTCTAACCGCGCGAGCTTCGCGAGCACGCTTGATTTGATCGACTTGCTTTTGCCCACCTTCAGTCCATTTAATGCCTTTGTTTTTAGCCATTAAAAAGTTACGGGCATAGCCATCTTTTACATTTACGATGTCCCCTGGCTCACCGAGTCCGGTGACAGATTGCGTCAGAATAAGTTTCATTGAGTCAATCCTTATCTTCCGGTTGAGGTGTAGGGGAGCAATGCCATTTCGCGAGCATTCTTAACTGCTGCTGCCACATCTCTTTGATGTTGGGTGCAGTTGCCAGTTACGCGACGAGCGCGGATCTTGCCACGATCAGAGATGTATTTACGCAAAAGATTTAAGTCTTTGTAATCAATATATTCTGTTTTTGCTCGACAAAAAGGACAAGCCTTTTTCTTTATCGGCTTTAGTAACTTCGGGTTTACTTTTTTAGTTGGTTTTTTAGCCATTTTTAGATTCTCTGATTCTTTCTATTTAAAAGGGAGGTTCTTCATTTGCGCCATTCCAACCGCCGGCAGCGGGTGAGGCCCATGGATCTTCTTGTGAAGTGGATGATTGCGGTGCTGAAGTAGCGCCACCTGCTGCCCGCTCTTGTCGTGTGACTTTGGCGGTTGCATAACGCAAGGCTGGCCCAATATCTTCAACTTCAAGTTGAAGTTCGGTGCGCTTTTCGCCTTCTTTGGTGGTGTATGAATTTGTCTTTAAGCGTCCGGTAACAATTACGCGAGTGCCTTTAGTCAAACTTTCTGCTACGTGTTCTGCGTATTGACGCCAAACACTACAACGCATATAAACTGGTTCAGAGTCTTTCCACTCGTTAGTGGTGCGATCCATGTAACGACTGTTTGATGCCACAGTGAACGAAGCAACTGCAGCGCCATTTGAAGTAAATCTCAATTCTGGATCGTTAGTTAAGTTACCAACGACGGTTACGGTGATATCTCCGGCGGCCATATTTATTGCACCTCGGGGCGAATCACTTTTGTTCTTACAACTGATTCATTTAGATTTAATTGACGATCTAATTCAGCGACCGCTGGTGGGTTGCTGGTGATGTCTAGTACCGCGTAGATACCTTCCATCTTTCGATTAATTTCATATGCCAAACGACGACGTCCCCAAATATCTACTTTGTCGACGGTTCCGCCACCTTGCTTAATTACATTCAAAAATGTATCTAAGCTTGGGCCTACGGTGCGTTCCTCTAACTCTGGATCGAGGATCACCATTACTTCATATTTACGCATGCGCTATCCGACCTCCTTTGGACTAATCGGTCACGGACGTTCCGCAACAGGAGAGATTTTCAATACTGACAATAATCTAAGGGTAGAGTTGAAGTCTAGTCGGAATGGAGTAATCCTGAAAATTCGAAATATTCCCCAATTCCAAGAACTCTTTTTTGTGGTTTTAGTCTATTTTTTGCTAACTATCGGGCAGGCTTCTTATGCAATCAAATTTAATATCCCTTGGTTCGGCACAAACGATTTTTCTAGCTACTACCTGATGGCGCAAAACCCTTTTGATAATTCGGCCGGAAATCCGTGGCACGCTAATAGGGTGTTGACTCCTTTTTTGGCCTGGGTACTCCTTAAATTAAATTTATTTTTAAGGACAGATAATTCTGCTTTTATAGAATCCTACTCAAGTATAGAAAATACTGTTTACGACGCACACGTCTTATTTTCACTTATCACTATTAACTATATTGCCTTACTCATTTCAAGTTTAGTCTTGATTTATATTCTCAAAGAAGTATTTGTTGATAATTTTACGAACAGGATATTGATATACTCTGTTCCTCTACTTTTGTTTTTAACACCAGCGACTAATTTTAGTATTCTTGCCGGAATGACCGAAGGTGTTAGTGTATTAATAATCTGTATCTTATTGCTATTAATTAAAAAAAGAAACTACAAAATTTTTCTGCTTGTATTAATTTTATCAATTTTTCAAAGAGAATTGATTCCGCTCTTCATATTTTTTGTAGTGTTTAATATGCGTAAAGATGGATTTGGGCCTAAATGGATATTTCCCCCAGTATTAGCCTTTTTGATTTCGATTATTAATATATATATTCGAGATAATTCAGCAGCA
>CAZXCT010000112.1:0-2964 GCA_964639395.1 uncultured Bifidobacterium sp. | reverse complement strand
GGTATTCCTCGATATGAATCGATGATCGAGTTTGCAAAGACAGAAGAAAGCGTTAACTATTTCAAGTTACTTGCACAAGCCCAGACCGGGTGGGTAGTAAGTGAAGACATAGCCAACAAACAAACGGTTGAATGCATTACTAACCAATCCTGCTTGATTGAATCCACAAAAATCCAAGCCACTGGCTGGGATTTAAATAAAATAGAGTTTGCGATATCAAATAGCTCAAATGGACTATTTGTAGTTAACGAGATTCCATGGCAAGGCTGGAAGGCAGAAGTTTGCAGCGCAGGTGAGTGCGAAACATTTGCGGCCGATTCAGGATTAGAAACGTTACTTTTGTCAGTCCCAGTAAAGGCTGATACTCAAAAGGTATTCTTCGTTTACGAGCAACCCTTAAGGCTTTTAACTTGGGTAATTTTTTGGATTTCTATTTTGGCGGTTGTGATTTTACTTGTTTTAAAAACTCGTAGTAAAAAACTGGGGTGAGTGACGGGACTTGAACCCGCGACGTCCTGGACCACAACCAGGTGCTCTGCCAGCTGAGCTACACCCACCAAGTATTTATTAAGCAACAAGTCTATCTATCGATAAATATTTGCTTTAATGCTCTATCACAAATCTAGTAGCTAACTCCTTGGCAATATCAGTACCGGGGCCAGGAGGAGCAACCATGATGGCTTCTCTGAAATATCTCAATTCAGCGATGCTCTCTTTAATGTCGGCTAGCGCACGATGGTTTCCGGTTTTTTCAGGAGAGGCGAAATAAACCTTGGGATACCAACGTTTGGTTAATTCTTTTATTGAAGAGACGTCAATTAATCGATAGTGAAGGTGTTGGTCAAAAGAAGGAAGATCTCGAGCGATAAAGCCACGGTCTACATAAACACTTGAGCCGGCAAGGGGTGCTTTGCGTGCCTCTGGGACATGTTGCTTCACGTACTTCATTACTTCAGCTTCGGCAGTTGGTAAGTCGATTCCAGAATTAAGTTCAGCTAATAATCCTGATGTTGTATGCATTTCTTTAACCACATCAATCATTTGTGTGAGTGATTTATCCGAAGGTTTAATTACGAGATCGATACCAGGATCAATTTCGTTTAATTGACCATCTGTGATGATGACAGCGATTTCAATAAGCTCATCATTTAATAACGAGAGTCCGGTCATTTCACAATCGACCCAAACTATTAAGTCATTTCCGTTAGACAAAACTCTCCTTAAGTTATTTAAAGCGCGCCCGGAGGGAATCGAACCCCCAACCGACTGGGTAGAAACCAGGCACTCTATCCGTTGAGCTACGGGCGCAGGCTTTCTATTGTCTCAAGTCATGTCCACAGGCCTGACTTATCCCCAGATATTTAGTCGATCGAGTCAATATATGTAAAAACCGTCAAGGTTAGTAGTTCGTGAAAAAAAGGAGAAATAAATGAACGAGATACATACAACTGTGGTTGGAAACCTAGCCTCAGACATATCACTGAGAAATACCGCAACAGGTAAAGCGTTTGCCAGTTTTCGCATCGCATCTAACCCGCGTCGATTCAATAGAACGACCAATCAGTGGGTAGATGGTGATCCCAACTACTTAACAGTGACATGTTGGGGCGCTTTAGCAGAAAACGTCGAAGCATCACTAAAAAAAGGAGATCCGGCAGTTGTGACGGGTCGCTTAAAAATAAGACAGTGGCAAGACGGTGAAAAGAGCGGCACGGCGGTCGAGATTGACGCAATTGGGATAGGTGCAGATTTGTCACGCGGCACCTCTAGCTTCACAAGGATTAGCAAGCCAAAAACCGAAGAAGCAAATCCATGGAATGAGTCAATTGCTGACTCAACCGAAGCGGCCGCTTAATTTAAAACCCGCGCCCCTCAATTGTAGTTTTGTTGAGGGGCGCTTGTTTACTTTTCTATAAATTCAATTTCAGATATTTCGAAAACGAAGTCTCGGATATCGCCATCCACAGTGCATATTTTTCCTGACTCCCTAGCAAATTCTAAGGTAATTTTTTGGTCTGGCTGAATGCTTAAAGGAAATGAGAAATATGATGGATTATTCTTAATTTCTAAATTATATAAAGTTTGATTGAAATCAGTTTGAATTACATTAATTTTATTAGTTATTTTACAGGGATTAGGTGTTGCTCTAAATTTTAATTCACCCTTTAAGAGGTTACTCTGTAAATTCTGAAGAGAGATTTGATTGTTATCACCAGTGACCCAGAAATAATATTTACCAGATTTGTAATATTGAATAGGAATTTTTGAAAAAAACCGCATGTTCGGTAACTCAGAGTCATTATTTTCGGGGCATTTAACATCATAAAATCTATAGCCATTTGATTTTATATATTCACTAAAAATCAAATAAGAATCTTTAGATACGATTATTTGATTAATATCGTATTTGCAAATTAGGTGATTCCATTCCTGTTCGGTTCGTAGGCCCCAAATTCGTTCCGTTAATTCTTGTGGGATATCGCCAGCTGGTGTAAAATTGAGTCCAAAATTTTCTGCTGTAAATTCAGGGTTTTGAAAGTTTATTCCATACAGTTCCTCTGTGTATAATTTAACTTTTGTTGCTAAGACTTCAGAGCCGGTTACAGTGTCGGTTTGATTTGTATCTAGCATAGGAGCCACACGACAATCTGAAATCATTGATTTTGCAATTTTACCGATAGCAAGTATATTCCCTGCAACTAAATTTTCACAATACTTAGCTGGTGACTTCAATGCGTTGTTATATACATTATCTTTTAAATCTTGTATTGATTTCGGTGCGATTAGGTAACTATTATTAAAGTATAAAATAAAAATTAGAGAAATGGTACTGGTATAAGAAAGTAATTTACCTAAATTGGCATGAATTTTAATAAACCTATTTAGTATAGAAAAGATAATAAGATATAATAAAGCGGTTAAAACAATAACCACTACGGATGCATGTAAGTTAAAAAATCTACC
>CAZXCT010000111.1:0-3026 GCA_964639395.1 uncultured Bifidobacterium sp. | reverse complement strand
CAGAGGCTGTTTGGGTCGCCCTTGGCTTTTTGGGCAACTTGCTGCTGCATTTAAAGGCGAACCAATACCAAAAGATCCTGCTTTGAGCGAAATTGTGAAAATCATGTATCGCCATGCTCAGTTATTATGTGAATTATATGGCGAATATAAAGGGATAAGAGATATAAGAAAACATATTGCATGGTACCTAAAAGGCTTTAAAGCAGGCAGTGAAATTAGAACCAAACTTGCTTTAGTTGAGTCTTTGGCAGAATTTGATACTTTATTAAATCAATTAGATCTTGATCAAGAATTTCCACAAGCAGTATTAGATAAACCAAGAGGGCGAACTGGTTCAGAAAAAAAGGTTTCACTCCCACAAGGCTGGTTAGATTCAGAATTCTTAAGTCTTGAACAAAATATTGAGCTTTGTGAAGCCGAACTTTCAGTTAGTGGTGGCTAGGTGACAATTTTTTCAGATGATATTTTGTCAAAGGGTTACTCTGAGTCTGATGAAGAAAGATTTGTTAACGAACCACCTAAGCGTGAAGGGCGTAGAGCATTTGCGCGCGATCGCGCCAGAGTGCTGCACTCTTCAGGGCTAAGAAGGCTGGCGGCAAAGACACAAGTATTGGCGCCAGGGGCAGATGATTTTCCGCGCACTCGCCTTACTCACACACTAGAAGTGGCACAAATCGGACGTGAATTAGGTGAAGCCCTCAACACTGATCCTGATTTAGTTGAAACCGCTTGCTTGGCCCACGATTTAGGACACCCACCATTCGGTCACAACGGGGAGAGCGCACTACATGAAATCGCCAAAGACATTGGTGGTTTTGAAGGTAATGCCCAAACTTTTCGAATCTTGACCAGGCTTGAATCAAAAACATTTCATAATGACAAGTCGGTAGGCCTTAATTTAACCCGTGCGTCACTTGATGCAGCTACTAAATATCCGTGGGGGTTTGATGGTGAGGATCCTAAATTTGGCTTTTATTCAGAAGACAAAGAGATATTTGATTGGGTGAGAAAATATAGTCAGCCAGAGCAAAAGACTTTTGAGTGTCAAATTATGGACTTTGCTGACGATATTGCTTACAGCGTTCATGATGTAGAAGACGCCATTCATGCAGGTTATGTAAATTTAAATCAATTACAATCAACAGATGTTTCTGGGTCATTATTTGATATAGCCAATAATTTTTATGGCGGAAGTTTTGACAAGAATTTATATCAAGAGCAGTACAACTTTTTGATTTCTCAGCCTTATTGGGTTAAAAATTTTGATGGAACACAAAAATCTTTAGCACAATTAAAAAATATGACGAGTAACTTAATTGGATACTTTGCCCAGAAGGTAGAGGCTTCAACAAAAAATCACTACTCTAACGAGACGCTAAAGCGTTTTGAAGCTAATTTAGTTATTAACGATAATATTCGCGCCCAGATATTAATTCTAAAATCAATTGCTAACCTCTTTATGTTGCAGCGCAAAGGTGCCTCAGAGGGTTACCGCAACGAACGCGAAATAATTGAAAAAATATTTGAGAAATTATCAAAAGACCCTACCCAACTTGATCGGATGTTTTTTGAGTACTTTGAAACAGCCGAAAACGCGAATCAACAAAAACGAGTCATAATCGATCAAATCGCCAGCCTCACCGACGCTTCTGCCTATCGGCAGATTCAAGATTTTTAGGATTAACTAATGCAAGGAAGAATTCGAAACGATGACGTAGCGTTAGTAAGAGAGACTGCCCGCATTGATCAGGTAGTCAGTGATTACCTACCAATTAAAAATGCTGGCGGCGGTAGCTTAAAGGGCCTTTGTCCTTTTCATGATGAAAAATCCCCGTCTTTTCACGTAACACCAAGTAGAAGTCTTTGGTATTGCTTTGGGTGCGGTGAGGGCGGGGATGTAATTGGCTTCATTCAAAAAATTGACAATCTATCTTTTGTAGAGGCAGTTGAGAAGCTTGCTCAAAAATTTAATATTGACTTACGCTATGAGCAATCTTCATCCGGAGTTTCAGATAACCGTGCAATTAAAAATCGTATCTATGAAATAAATAAACTAGCAAAAGATTTTTATATAAATTATCTCAATACTCCTACTGCCGAAATAGGTAGAAACTTCTTAAAAAGCAGAGGATTTGACAAGGCTGCTGCTGAGCGATTTTCAATAGGATTTGCCCCAGATTCTTGGGATGATCTAACTAAGCACCTTCAAAATCAAAAATTCTCAGATCAAGAACTAATCTCAGCTGGAGTTTCTATTGAGGGTCAACGCGGGGTTTACGACAGATTTCGCAATCGCTTGCTGTGGCCGATTCATGACACCAGTGGACAAGTAATTGGCTTTGGCGCAAGAAAAATGACTGAACAGGATCAAGGTCCAAAGTATTTGAATACTCCAGAAACTCTTGTTTATAAAAAAAGCCAAGTGCTCTACGCAATAGATTTAGCAAAAAAGAAGATCGCACAAGACAAGACTGCAATTGTGGTCGAAGGGTACACAGATGTGATGGCTTTCCACGTAGCTGGCATAGAAAATGCTGTGGCAACGTGTGGAACAGCATTTGGTGAAGATCATGCTAAAACTCTAAAAAGATTGATATCTGATGATGATTTAATTAACGGAAAAGTTATTTACACATTTGACTCAGACCAAGCAGGCAATAAAGCAGCGATGCGAGCCTTTGAGCTTGAAAACACCTTTTCTTCACAGAGTTATGTAGCAGTTGCTCCCGAAGGGTTAGACCCATGTGATTTAAGGCTAAAGCACGGAAATGAAGCTCTCAAAGAACTTACTTCGCAAGCGGTTCCTTTATTCGAGTTTGTTATAAAAACATACGTCAAAGGTTTTGATCTAACAAATGCCGAAGGTCGAATTAATGCGCTTACAAAAATTGTTCCGGTGTTACAAGGTATAAAAAACAAACTATTACAGAGCGAATACTTAAAGCTGACTGCTAATTGGTTAGGTTTGGACGTAGAAACAGTAAGTGACGCGACATTAAAAAAATCTACACCTAAAAACGTAATTG
>CAZXCT010000110.1:0-3062 GCA_964639395.1 uncultured Bifidobacterium sp. | reverse complement strand
GTACCCATCTATCTCTTTTAGTGAAGAAATTGATCCATGAAGAGTCGCCCTTTAGGCGATTGTCTACCGGTGGGCGCAAATGATTAAATTCTTCTTTCCAAACTTTTGGTAGTGGCCAATTTTCTGCCCGCTCATATCCTTTTAACCAAACGCATTTCATTTCTGGTTTAACTTCGCAATGTCCGTCTTCTCTTACCCCGCCGCAAGGGCCGTTGCGTAATGTTTTCGGACAATTCATCGGACATGTCATTCCGGTTGAATGAAGCACGCACTGACCACACATTTGGCAATCCCAAATCGGACCCTTAACTACGTGTTCAATCAGCGGCAGAAATTTTGGCATAACTTAAGCTTTCGCCAATGCTCTTTTTTGTTGAATTAATTCTTTTGCTTTGCGCACGGCAGTTGAAGCATCGGCCGCATATCCGTCCGCGCCAACTGCATCAGCGTATTCCTGTGTAACTGGTGCGCCACCCACCATCACGATTATTTCGTCACGTAATCCAGCTTTATTAAGTTCGTGAATATTAACTTTGAACATAGGCATAGTAGTTGTTAAAAATGCACTCATCCCAACAATATCTGGCTTGTGCTCTTTAACTGCATCAACAAATTTTTCAGGTGAAGCCTGTACGCCAATATCAATTACTTGAAAACCTGCACCTTCTAACATAATGTTCACTAGGTTTTTTCCGATGTCGTGAACATCTCCTTTTACTGTTCCCATTAAAAAAGTACCGACTGTTTCAGCGCCGGTGTCTGCTAGTAGTGGCCGCAGTACATCAAGTGCGCCGCTCATCGCTCTACCTGCAATTAACATTTCTGGAACAAAGAAGTCACCTCGCTCAAATCGAGCACCCACCTCTTCTAGTGAAGGGATTAATGCTTCAAAAAGAATTTCATCCGGGGTCATCCCCTCGGCTAACCCTTGGTTAGTTAACTCCAAAACTCTTGGGGCGTTTCCGACCATAGTTTCGTCGTATAGTTCTTTTAGGATTTCTTCCTTGCTCATGCGGCACCTTCCTTTTTGTTTCTAGCGCCTAAGTTAACTTTAATTTTGCCAACTTCTAGTTTTAAAAGATTGGCAAAAAGTTTTATCTTTTCAGGGGTGATTCGGCTATCGGGCCCTGAAACACTAACTGCGGCAATTACGTTTTGATTGGTATCAAATACCGGAACCGATACTGCTACTAAACCTTCTTCTAATTCGCCGTTAATTACTGCGTAACCTCTTGCTCGCACCGTTTCAAGCTCTCGTGCTAGCTCGGTACGGCTGGTTATAGTTTTTGGTGCAATCTTTTCTAATCTTCCATCCGGAAGAGATTGCAATCCAAATGCTAAAAGTACTTTTCCACTCGCAGAACAATGGTAAGGAACATTCTCTCCTACCCAATCTCGACTGCCTAAAAGAAATGTTGATTGAACTTGTGCAATATTTTCAACAGAATCAAAACCGGCGACAGCTAAACTGATGGCTTCTCCAGTTTTTTCACTTATTGCTTCCATCGCTGGATGCATTGAAGTAGAAAGTGCTAAGTTTCCGCCACCCTTTAGGGCAAAACGGTTTATTACTGCACCAGCCTCGAACGCACCCTCTTTAGTTCTTTGTATTAATCCGCTGCGCTCTAAAGCGCCAAGAATTCTGCTGGCAGTGCCTTTTGCTAATCCGGTTTTATTCATTAAAGCAGTGAAGGTAAGTGGACGGTCAGAATCTAAAACCATTGCTAATAGTGAGGCGGCACGATCAATAGCTTGAGTGCCAGTTACCTGGTTGGGGTTCAAGTTCGCCTCCAAAATTCCATCACAATATGGAACTATTGTTCCACACTGTAGTGTATATTACCCTATAGTCGTCAAGTCCTAAGTGGATTTTTTTAGAGAGGCTAGCCAAATGTTTCATAACAAAATGCCCAAATACGAAATTCTTTCGGCCGAAGCCCTAGACAAGCTAGACCAAGGATGGCGACGAATTGTTTCTGAAATTGGCATTGAATTCATGTCAGAGCGAGCATTAGACCTATTTAGAAAAGCTGGACAAAAAATCGAAGGAAACAATGTCAAATTTGATCCTGACTTTGTTATGGAGCAAGTAAGAAAAGCCCCGAGTGAATTTGATGTGCAAGCACGAAATCCTAAAAATTCAGTCCATATTGGTGGCGACTACATGGTCTTCAGTAGCGTTTACGGCCCACCATTTGTTCGCGATGGCGACGTGCGGCGTGAAGCAACCATGAATGATTATGAAAATTTTACTAAACTTGCCCAAAGTTTTCCTGAATTAGATTCTGCTGGTGGTGTTATTTGTGAGCCAAATGATGCTTCTTTAGACAGCAGACACATCGACATGACGTATGCCTTGCAAACTTTGACAGACAAAATTTATATGGGCAATGTGGTTTCAGGCCCACGGGCACAAGATGTATTAAAGATGACAGAAATTGTTTTTGGTGGACGAGAGAACATTGAAAAAACTCCTGCCACAATTTCACTAATTAATTGCAATTCACCATTGCGTTGGGATGATCGCATGTTGGATTCGCAGTTTGAGTATTCTGCTGCCAATCAAGCGGTTGTGCTTACTCCATTTTTATTAATGGGGGCAATGAGTCCGGTTACGATTCCGGCAACTTTGGTACAGCAAATGGCTGAAGCGCTCACCGGAACGGCACTATCTCAATTGATCCGTCCAGGCAGCCCGGTCATTTTTGGTTCGTTCTTATCAAACATAGATATGCAATCAGGCTCTCCACAATTTGGAACACCTGAATCAGGTATTGGGCTATTAGCAACTGGACAAATTGCCAGACGCTTTAATTTGCCATGGCGCGCAGGTGGTGGCTTAAATTCATCGCAAACTACCGATGCACAAGCGGGTTATGAATCACTTATGACAATGATGCCAGCGTTTTTATCTGGTACAAATTGGGTCATGCACTCTGCTGGTTGGTTAGAGGGCGGCTTAGTTGCCAGTTATGAAAAATTTGTTATGGACGTTGAATTACTTCGTATGCTTCAAGCTGAGTTCACGCCGCTTGAAATTGATGATGCTTCTTTAGCTTTCG
>CAZXCT010000109.1:0-3189 GCA_964639395.1 uncultured Bifidobacterium sp. | reverse complement strand
CAAAACCCTTGTATTTAATGGGATTTTAATGCGAGGTGGCTGAGCCGACTCATTAGCCGCGGGGTATGGTCAAGGGGTGCAAAAGCAGATCTCAAGATTTTTTCGTGCCGCAGTCATAGCGGTAGTTATCTCTTTAATTGGGGTAAGCGCACAAGCCGCACCTGAATATCCTGGTGAATCGCAAATTTCTTCTGGCCAAGTTAATAGTCACGTCAAAAAAATGCAAGAGGCGATGATCAAACTTGGTTACTCAATTCCATCAGCTACCGGACGCTACGGCCCAGCAACGATTGCTGCAGTTCAAGATTTTTATGCACGGCGCAACCAACAATCAGATGGTCGCAGCCTTGGCCCAGCCGGTTGGAATTTATTATTTTCGCAAGCCGCAAATGCTTCAGAGCGTAGATCTAATTCAGAACCAGGTGCGTCTGTTGATGGCACCTCTTCTCGTTCCAAAGCAGGTAAACAACCATCACGCGGAACTCCCACAAGAAGTTTGCAATATCGAGTGCCAGTGATTGGCGAAATCAGCGCAACTTATATGCAACGCGGACGACGCTGGGCTGGTGGGCGACATACCGGAATAGATATTCGTGCCCCGCGTGGATCAAAGATTAAAGCAATGCAGAGCGGTGAAGTTATTGAAACTGGATATGCTCGCGGCTACGGTCGATTGGTAACGATTCGTCATGAAGATGGCTCTGAAGCCATTTACGCACACATGACAAAAATTCTTTCTAAAAAAGGTCAAGCCGTTGCCGTAGGGGATGTGATTGGACTGGTTGGTTCAACTGGTAATTCTTCTGGTAACCATGTCCATTTTGAAGTTAGAGATGCTTCAGGAAAACTACAAGATCCTGTGGCCTGGCTAAAGGCAAACGCTAAAAAATAATAAAACCCCCACGCCTTTAGTTAATAAAAGCGTGGGGTTTAAGTTCTATCTTGAGAACATCTTTGCAAAAAATGATTCGTTACTGCTTTGCTGCGGATTTTTAGCAGCCTTTTCATGACAGGTGCAGCGCTTGTCTTTTGGTACCCCAGCAAACACTTCATCTAAGTGTTGACCACACCCAGAATAGGTAACTTTGTTACAGCTTCGGCACATTACGCGTGAGCACATACTTTCTCTAACCTTTCGCTATTGGATGACAAGCGGAAACCCCGCTGCCGTCCAGTCAATTGCTCCACCAGTCATGTTGTAAAGACTGGTAAACCCTAGTTCTTCCATTTCAGCTGTTGCCACGGCCGAGCGATTGCCACTTCGGCAATACACCGCATACGTTTTAGTTTTATCTAGTTCAGAAATTTGCGCGGTAAAATTGCTGTTTGAAACATCGATATTGAGGCTGCCAGCAATATGACCTTCGGCAAATTCTTCAGGGGTTCTAACATCCAAAATCACGATGCGTGAATCTTGGATTACTTCGGCAAAGCCTTGCACATTGACATCTTCAGTTGCCGTGACTCCGCCGGAACAGCCGGCCAAGGCAATAGCAAAAACTACGATGCTTGCAAATATTTTTTTCATTTTTATCCTAAGCCAAACTTAGAAATAGCTTTTGTAGGTTTTCAGAGACTTCATCTGAATTTTTGCGCTTTTCGATCAAGCATTCCTTCATGCTTGAGGTCAAGAGCGTAAAGGCTGCGGTGTTGATGGCCTTACTAACAGCTGACATCTGAGTAATGATTTCATCGCAATTGCGACCATCTTCCATCATGCGCAGTACTGCACCAAGCTGGCCTTGCGCCCGTTTAAGTCGATTACTAATAAGTGCTATCTGCTCTTCATCGCTGAGCACATGACTTACCTTTGAAGTCTTTTTGGTTGGCATTAGTTTTCCTCTCGATTAGAAGCACTTACTTTTGAAAACTCAACACTGCAGGCTGATTCATTTAAAACTCTTTTTCTAAAGGCATACATCAAAAAGGCAATTCCGATTAAAGCTAAATAAGGCTGGATCGGGGCAAAGTAACTCATCGCACCACTCGTGCCAAGCGCAATAAGCACTAACTTGTTACAAACTGGGCAGCCAATAGCAAAAAATGAAAGCAAACTTCCGATGCCACCAACTTTTAATGATTTTTCTTCGGTTAAATAATTGTCTGTTTTGACGTAAGTCGCCAGTAATAATCCAGCCAAGATGCTGGTAACTGCTAACACCGGCACCGACCACGGGGTTACGTCAATTGCGCGTCCAAAAATTGGATTTTCAATAACTGCGGTGGGGATACCTAAAACTAAGTAAGTGATTGCGGCGGTGGCAGCGGCGGTGAGCCAGCGTTTGGCAGGCCAGGTTAGTAGTGACGTGAAGCAATTGGGCATGTCCCAACCATACACCATACCCCAGGGGGTATATAGTTGGATTAATAAATCCGGAGGATCCGTGTCGCTTAAAATAATTAATCTAGATACCCCAACACTCGGGGATCGTTCCTATCTTGCGCACGATGGTAAAACTGCAGTAGTAGTTGATCCGCAACGTGATATCGACCGAATTCAACAGTTGCTAGCAAAAGAGTCAGTATCACTTGGGGCGGTCGTTGAAACCCACATGCATAACGATTATGTATCTGGGGGATTAGTTTTAGCTAACGAGCATGGCGCAAAATATATTGTTCACGAGCAAGATCCAGTTAATTTTGAAAGAACTAGCGTCAAAGACGAAGAGATTATTCCGATAGGCAGGTTCGCACTACAAGCCTTACATACCCCCGGACACACATTTACCCATCTTTCTTACGCACTATTAACTGGTGAAGATAAATACCAAGGTGTATTTACCGGGGGATCAATGTTGCATGGGTCAACCGGTCGCCCCGATTTACTAGGTAGTGATCAAGCAAAAACTTTGGCTAGATTGCAACATGGTTCGGCAAATCGCCTTGCAGACTTATTAGAAGATCATGTTTCAGTACACCCAACCCATGGCTTTGGATCTTTTTGTGCAGCAACAGCTACTAATGGCGATGCTTCAACAATTAAAGATGAAAAATTAACTAACCCAGCATTACTTTTTAATGTTGATGATTTTGTGGCACAAACCTTGGCAGGGTTAGATGTGTTTCCGGCTTACTACCAGCACATGGGCCCTGCAAATCACGCTGGCGCGGGCCCAATTGATTTAAGTGAACTCTCTCGCATGTCAAGCCAAGAAGTTTTAAAAGCAATTGAAAGTGGCGCTTGGGTGG
>CAZXCT010000108.1:0-3256 GCA_964639395.1 uncultured Bifidobacterium sp. | reverse complement strand
CCCCACCTAGTTCGTGGGCCGGTATTTAATATCGAGGCAAAATACATCGTGCGAGCTTTAGAGGGCTATACCTCAACAATAAAGGGACTTAAAAGGAACTTAATCCCGGTGTATTCGCTAATGATTGCCACCGAACCTTTAACAGCGTCAGTTATAAGTCAGATTGGGCTAAAAAATCGTGCAACCTTTGCTGATTTTCGAAACACCATAATTTATGGGCAAAGAACCATTGATAACCGAATTGCTTTCGGTGGCAGAGGGGCTCCGTATGTTTATGGCTCAAAGCTAAACCCAAAACTCGAGACACACCAAAATACCGGAAAAGACTTAGAAAAAACTTTAAAAGAACTTCTTCCTCAACTTAAAGATGTGAAGATAACACATAAATGGGGCGGGGTGCTCGGGATTCCCCGTGATTGGAGTGCCCATGTGCTACTTAATCCCACAAATGGCATTGCTTCTGCCGGTGGTTATGTAGGTGATGGTGTTGGTAGCAGCAATTTGGCTGGTAGAACTCTTGCCGATCTAATTCTAAAACGAGATAGCGAATTAACTCGCTTGCCTTGGGTTAATCACCATTCAAAAAAGTGGGAGATTGAGCCAATCAGATATATCGCAATCAATCTCGGTACCATGCTTGCAAAAATTAGCGATCAAATTGAGCAGGGTAAATCAAAGAGTTCATTTTTTTCAAGACTATTTAATCTTTTACTTAATAAGTGAAAATGCAAAAGGCCCGAAGATTTCTCCTCGGGCCTTTTGATTAGGAACTAATTATCCTTCGTAAGGTACATAAGTATTGTCATCTTGGTAGATGTAAATACCCATTGCACCGTCAGTTGGATCTCCAACTTCATCGAAGGTGATTGGTCCAGATGGTCCGTCGTAGTCAGCTACGCCGCCACCATTAATGATGTCTGCACACTCAGCAAATGTGAAGCACTTGGTTCCGTTTCCAGATCCACCAGATACTTCTTGCAATTTGGCAGCAATGTCCACGCCTTCAACTGACCCTGCAGCTAAAGCTCCAAGGGCAAGAAGAACGATGGCATCATATGATTCAGCACCGTAAAGTACTTCAGTTAGTGGGTCGTTTCCGTCCACTGCCCAACAAGCACTCATGCGATCGATGAATTCAGCGATGTCTTCTGGGTTCAAACCTGGGTAAGTTCCCTTTGCGCCAGCTAAAGTTCCTGCTGGGAAGGCATCACCAAAGTTTGCCAAGTTACCATCAACGAAGTACAACTTGTCTGCTGGGAATTGACCCAGAATTTCAGGCAGAATTGTCTTTACTTCTTCGAAGGTAACTAACACAATTGCATCTGGATTAGCAGCCAAAACGGTGCTGATCTGTGATGTGAAGTTTGTGTCACCATCGTTGTAGGTTTCTGAAGCGACAACTCTTCCACCAGCAGCTTCGAAAGCCTTGGTAGTGAAGTCTGCCAAACCAACACCATAGGCATCGTTTAGAACGATCATGCCTGCAGTTTGGTTACCATCTTCAGCGAGCAAGTTACCTAGCACTTCACCCTGTAGAACGTCAGAAGGTGCAGTACGGAAGTACAAACCCTTGTCATCGTAGGTTGAGAATGCTGCAGAGGTATTAGCAGGTGAGAATTGAATTACACCAGCGCCAACAACTTGGTCAATGAATCGAAGTGAAACACCGCTTGATGCTGCACCAACGATTGCTTTAACGCCAGCACTTAGCAAACGAGGGATTTCTGTTTCCCAAGCTAAGTTAGTGTTATCACCAGAGTCGCCATAGACAACATCGATAGTTACACCTTTTGCGGCATCATTAATATCTCTTGTGGCTAACGCGACGCCAGCTTCTTCTGGTGGCCCAAGGAATGCAAGGCTACCTGTTTGAGGCAACGCGGTACCAATTAGAAGTTCTAGCTCTTGTGCCGGAGCTGGTCCAGCAGTAACTTCTAAGTCTTCACAGACTAATTCGGCTGGGGTTTCTTCAGATTCTTCAGCTTCTACAGAACTTTCAGTTGAAGTAGTTCCAGTTGAAGCAGAATCTTCACTTGAAGAACATCCAGCAAGGACAAGCGCAGTGATACCAACAATGGCAAGTAACTTCCAAAGTTTGGACTGCGATCCGGAGGCTTGCGCCTTCGTAAACAAACCCATATTTCTCCTTCATCATAAATTGGGTACGAGCAACCTATTTGTGTAGGCCGTGCTCTACGCTAAGCGCAAAACACTACCTATTCAACCCAGAAGCGTTACAACTAGGTAACAACTAGGCCACAATTAAGGGATTTTTGACTAGGCGCCCAGCGTGCCCAAATAGAGGCCAATCACCTTCGGGTCGTTAAGCAATTCGCGGCCCGAGCCGGTGTAAGCATCTTTTCCTTGATCTAACACATATCCACGATCTGCAATTTGTAAGCATCTTCTTGCATTTTGCTCAACCATAATTGTCGTTACGCCAGCTTTATTAATATCTGAAACTCTAATAAATGCTTCGTCTTGCCTTACTGGGGACAAACCTGCAGATGGTTCATCTAATAACAATACTTTTGGATTCATCATTAACGCACGTCCCATTGCCACCATTTGACGCTCACCACCCGAAAGTGAGCCAGCGCGCTGCTTTAGACGACTTTTTAATTCTACAAAAAGACTAATTACAAATTCCAATCGCTCATCAAATGTCTCTGGTTTTTGGTAAACACCCATTTGCAAATTTTCTTCGATAGTTAAGCTCGGAAACACATTGTTATTTTGCGGGACATATCCAACGCCACGTGCCACTAATTTTTCAGCCTTTTCATTTGTAATATCTTCACCATTTAACTTAACTGAACCAGATCTAATTTTTACTTGACCAAATATTGATTTTAAAAGAGTTGACTTACCAGCACCATTGGGCCCGATAATTCCGATTAACTCACCTTGGTTTGCCACCAAGTTTGCCCCATTGAGGATATTTACCCCCGGCAAATATCCTGCAATCAAATTTGTAATTTCAACTACTGGAGTGTTTGTCATTACTTTGTGAACCTTCCAGTGGCGACGCCTAGATCTATATCTTGATGGCTACCGAGATAAGCATCAATAACTGCTTGTTCTTTCATCACTTGCTCAGGCGGACCCTCTGCGACAACTTTTCCTTCTGCCATGACAACTACCCAATCCGCAATATGTCTAACCATGTGCATGTCGTGTTCAATAAACAAAACTGTCATGCCTTGTTTTTTCAAATTAAGAATGTGCTCAAGTAGTGATTCAGTTAGTGCTGGGT
>CAZXCT010000107.1:0-3281 GCA_964639395.1 uncultured Bifidobacterium sp. | reverse complement strand
TTGCAAGAATTTTAGGCGTCTATGGTCGAGATGAAAAAGTACTAACACTAGAAGGTGCGGTAGCCAGAATGACAGGGCGACCCGCAAAGCGAATTGGCTTAACCGATCGAGGATTCGTAAAGCCTAACTACTTGGCAGATCTCGTTGTTTTTGATCCAAAAACTGTGATAGATAAATCTACTTATGAAAATCCACGCGAACCAGCCGCAGGAATTATCCATGTTTTTATTGATGGCCAATATGTAGTTAAGAACTCAAAGCGAACAGATTTAGTAGTTGGCAAATCGGTGCGAAACCCTAAGCACTGGAGTAAATCTTGAGCATATTTATTGCGGGTGAAACATTAGAGCAGGTTTTCACTGGTGGAGTTTTTACTGAAGGGCCAGCAGCCGATGAACTAGGTAATGTATTTTTTTCAGACTGTTCTGAAAATATAATTTATGTTTATAGTGAATTAGACAATACAACTAAAATTTGGACGGCAGATTCTGGGCATGCGAATGGTATGAATTTTGATGAGCAAGGCCGATTAGTGACTTGTTGTGATGGCAAAACTTATGAATCATCAACAAGCGGTGGCGCTCATGCAGTTCGCAGATACGAAAAAAATGGTCAAATAACAGAATTAGCAAGTAAGTATTTGGGTAAAAAACTCAATGGCCCAAATGATTTATGCTTTGATCAAGCAGGCAATATTTATTTTACAGATCCGAGATATGGTTTTGCTGACGATATTGAGCAAGATTGTATGGCTGTTTATAAAATCGACAAAAATTTAAAATTATCTCGAATTATTTCAGATATGCAATACCCCAATGGCATATTAATTTCAATCGATAATCAAAAGTTATATATTGTTGACCATAATCCAAATCCAAACGGAAAGCGAACCTTAGAAGAATATGTACATCAAAATGATGAGTGGACGCACAATCGCACCCTATTAGATTTTAAAGATGGGTACGGCATGGATGGAATGGTGCTCGACACCAATGGAAATCTTTACATCACAGGTGGTGAGGGTGCGAAGGCCGGCGTATATGTAATCGATCCAGCAGGCAATAGTCTTGGCTTTATCGCTACAGGTGAAACCCCAGGTAACTGCACCTTTGGTGGTAAAAATCTAGATACTTTATATATAGCCGCGACTTCATCTTTGTACCGAATTAAGTTGAATGCGCAAGGTTATTTAGCATACCCAAAGGCAGGTAATGTTTAATTTTAAAGAAATAAACGAAACTAAATTAAACTTCAAATATCGAGGCTTATCAGCGCATGTATTTGGAATGAGTATTGCTGAATACCTCAAAACGCCTAGAAATCTATTCAATGACGGGTATCAATGGCCCCAAGCAATCATGCTGGATTCGGCGCTAGAGAAAAACTTAAAAACTATGGACGCCTTTTGCAAAAAACACAATGTTGAATTAGCCCCACATGTTAAAACACACATGTCGCCGCAACTAGCTAAACGTCAGATTGATAACGGCGCTTGGGGTGTGACAGTCGCAAATGCTTCACAGGCGCGAACATTTTTAGAATTTGGATTTAAAAAAATCTTAATTGCCAATGAAGTTGTTAATCCTGATTCGATTAAATATTTGAGCAGCCAGGATGCAGAAATTTATTTTTATATTGATTCACAAGAAGGATTCAATATTGTTGAGGCAAACGCAGTTAATCCTGTGAATATTTTGATTGAAATTGGAAAACTTGCAGGACGCACCGGAGTTAGAGACTTAACTCTTGCTAAAGAATTAGTAGATAAAATTGTTAAAGCAAAAATGATGAATTTTGCAGGCGTTTCAGGATATGAAGGCTCGTTCGGAAAAGATCGCAGCGAAGAATCAGTTTCAAAAGTTAGAAGTTTTTTAGCAATATTAGTTGAATTTGCTCAATCAGTAAGAAACAAGGGCGGGGAACAATTTATTGTCAGCGCTGGTGGAAGCTCATTTTTTGACTTAGTAGTTGACGAGATGAAACCCCTCACTTCTGATAATAAATTTAAGGTAATTTTACGTAGCGGTGGATACGTCACACACGATCATGGTTTTTATGCACAGATTTATCCGTTTACACAAGATCAGGAATTTTCTTTTTTACCAGCACTAGAAGTGTGGTCAATAATCACTTCAAAACCAGAAAACGATTTAGCAATTGTTAATGGGGGCAAGCGAGATATTTCGACAGATATTGATTTACCCTTTGCCTTAAAATTTAAACCAACAGCTCAGGCAATTCAGTCTTTAGCTGGAACCGTTTTAAACGCAAATGATCAGCATATTTACCTTCATACCGAAAACAAAGAATTAAAAGTGGGCGACTTGGTTGCATTTGGCATTTCGCACCCATGCACCACTTTTGATAAGTGGCCACTGATTCCAGTGGTGGCTGACGATTATCAGATACTAGATTTGTATCTGACCTATTTTTAAGGGAGCATAAATGAGTAGAAAACAAATTATGTCTGCAAATGCAGCAAAACCGGGTGGTTCATATTCTCACGCGATTGAAGCAAATGGCTTTTTATATACCGCAGGATTTGGCCCAATGTCACCAACTACAGGTGAGGTAATTGGATCTGATGTGGCAGCGCAAACTAGACAGGTTTTAGAAAACATTAAAGCCGTATTAGCAGAACGCGGACTAGATTTTTCACATGTAGTAAAAGTGACCTCACACTTACAAAATCTGTTAACAGATTTTGCAGAGTATGACCGGGTCTATCGTGAATTTTTTGTAGAACCATATCCAGCACGTACCACCGTTGGCTCAGATCTCTTCAATATTTTGGTAGAGATCGATGTTGTGGCAGTAATCGAAAAATAATTCATGAAATTTATCGGGGTTGATGTTGGCGGTAGCAGCATTAAGTCAGCAGTCATTGAGATTGTCGACAAAAATGTTACTCCGTCAAAAATTGAACGGATTCCTACGCCAAATGCGTCAGCTGGAAAGATATTTGATGCAATTTGTGATCAAATACAGGAATATCGTCAACTTCACTCTGATATCAAGGGCGTAGGAATTGCTACTGCTGGATTAGTAAATACAGAATCTGGAACAGTAAATTACGCCGGAAACCTGCCAGCAGATTGGTCAGGAGTTTCAATTACAAAAGAAATTGAATCAAGAACTGGGCTTGCGTGCCGCTTAGAGAACGACGCTAATTCTTTTGCGCTAGCAGAAGCAACATATGGAGCCGGAAGAAACAACCGCATTACGCTCGGGATGGCTTTAGGAACTGCCGTAGGTGCAGCATTAGTAGTAGATGGTGCGGT
>CAZXCT010000106.1:0-3349 GCA_964639395.1 uncultured Bifidobacterium sp. | reverse complement strand
ACCTCAATATATGCTTCAACCGAAAGGGCGTGCGACGCCTGAGCCGGAGATGAAAAAAATACTGTTTGAAAAGTAACAAAGGAAAGCAATAGGAGGCAAGCACCAAAAACGTGAACGGTCTTTTTCAACATAATATCTTTAAACTACCAGTCCATCAGTAATTCACCGATAATCAGGGGACAGGTAAAAAGTGTGTTTTAACTAACCCTCAAACCCAATTTCTCTATGGGTACCGTCGCAAAAGGGCATGGTCTTTGAATTGCCACAGCGGCAGAATGATCTTTTACCGTCAATCACTTCTGTAACTTCTTCACCAGCGTCATTGGTGTAGGTGAGGGTGTATTTGCCGGTCACTTTCAAAGAACCTTTTTTGTTTATTGATACTGAATTTTCTTCGCTCATCTTCTCCCCCTAGGCCTCAACGACTACCGGAATAATCATAGGTTTTCTGCGGTGCTGTTCCGCCACCCACTTGCCTGTTACGCGGCGCACGATTTTTTGCAAGGTGTTGGTGTCGACTTGATCAGTGCGCAGGGCATCTTCGAGCGCATTTTTGATTAATGGGACGACTTTGTCAAATACTGCTTCGTTCTCAGCAAATCCGCGAGCATGCACCTCTGGCCCAGCAATTACTTTTCCTTCGACCGCATCCACAACAACGACAACTGAGATAAACCCTTCTTCACCCAAGATCCGGCGGTCTTTCAAAGATGTTTCAGCTACTGAGCCCACACTCGAGCCGTCAACAAACACATACCCGCATGGCACTGCCCCAACAATTTTGGCTTCACCTTTGTGAAGATCGGTTACTAAACCATCTTCAACCAAAATTACATTTTCAATCCCGGTTTGTTTGCCTAAGCGGCTATTGGCAACTAAATGCCTTGGCTCACCATGCACTGGCATTAAGTTTTTAGGTTTTGTGATGTTAAAGAAATGTAATAATTCACCCGCCGCCGCATGACCTGATACATGCACTTTTGCATTGCCTGAGTGGATAACACGTGCACCAAGACGAGTTAGACCATTTATAACTCTGTTAACTGAGTCTTCATTACCCGGAATCATTGACGAAGCCAATATCACGGTGTCATTTTCTGTTAGACGAATCTTGTGATCCATCCCTGCCATTCGGCTTAACGCTGCCATCGGCTCACCTTGCGAGCCAGTAGTTATTAAAACAATCTCATCATCAGCATATGAATCAACATCGTCAAGTTTGATCATTACGCCAGGTGGTACATGCAGGTATCCGAGATCTGCCGCAATTTTCATATTACGCACCATCGAACGCCCAACGTATGTAACTTTGCGCCCATGTAAATGAGCCGCATTAATTACCTGCTGTACTCGATGCACGTGTGAAGCAAATGAGGCAACTACTACCCGCCCACGCGAAGAAAGGATCACACTCTCTAAAACACCTTGAATGTCTTTCTCCATTGCGACAAACCCTGGCACTTCAGCATTGGTTGAGTCGCAAAGCAATAAATCAATGCCTTCATCGCCCAATCGCGCAAAACCATTTAAATCAGTAACTCGCCCATCTAACGGCAATTGATCTATCTTGAAATCCCCCGTATGAACAATTAGTTGGTTCGCTGCTCTGATAGCTAGCGCTAAAGCATCCGGGATCGAATGCGTAACCGCTAAAAACCCAACCTCAAACTCCCCTATAGATATAGTGTCGCCCTCTTTAACTGCTCTGGTGTCTGCATCTATCCGATGCTCAGAAAGCTTCGCCTCAACAAACGCTAAACACAATCTTGAGCCATAAATTGGCACGGCTGGCAATTCTCTTAATAGATATGGGACGGCCCCCATGTGATCTTCATGCCCGTGAGTTAAAACCACACCCTTAACCTTGTGCCACTTATCGCGCAAGTAATCAAAATCCGGCAAAATTAAATCCACCCCAGGTTGCACATCATCTGGGAATAAAACTCCAACATCAACTATCAAAATAGAATCTTTTGTTTCAAATACAGTCATGTTGCGACCGATTTCACCAACTCCACCGAGTGGGATGATTCGTAAGGTATCGCTTGCTAAATTTGGCGGTAGCGATAAATCAAAATGTGGATGGGTCAAATTTGCACGCCTCCTGCGCGCAATGACGTAACTAGTTTTTCAGTTTGATCTTTATCAGCCGCAACTAACGGCAAACGTGGATCGCCACCTGGTAAACCTTTTAACTTCAAATACGCTTTAACACTCATTACCCCTGGCATATTGCCCATCACGCCGTAATAAACTGGAGTTAATTCTTTATGCATTTTTGTAGCGCCTGCCACATCTTTATCAAAATAAAGACTCATCATTTGCTTTATTCGATCTGCTGCCACATGCCCAACCACACTCACACAACCAACTGCACCGATTGTTAAAAGCGGTAAATTCAAAATATCTTCACCAGAAAACCATTGCAAATTAGAATTTGTAATTACCCTTGAAGCCGCTTCAAAATTATTTTTAGCATCTTTATTCGCGACGATTCGCTTGTGCTGCGCCAATTGCAACATGGTGTCAACCTCTATTGGCACCACACTTCTACCCGGAATGTCATACATCATCATTGGCAATCCGCAACCATCTGCCACAGTTGTAAAGTGAGCGATTAATCCTGCTTGAGTTGGTTTGTTGTAATAAGGCGTCACAACCAAAATAGAATCAGCACCAATTCGCTCAGCATCTTTAGCCAGCATCAATGTATGTGCGGTGTCATTTGAGCCCACCCCAGCAATTACTTTGGCTCTATCGCCCACCGCCCCAATAACGGCAGCGAGCAAATTATTTTTCTCTTCTTCATTTGTGGTCGCCGATTCACCAGTAGTGCCATTAATTACCAAACCATCATTGCCTAAATCAACTAAGTAGTTGGCTAGCTTTTCAGCCCCGGCCAAATCAACTGATCCATCTGCCTTAAAAGGCGTGACCATCGCCGTGACCATATTGCCAAATGGGCTACTCGGAAAACTCATAATCAAAGATTAGTGCAACCTTGAAAAAGTCGATAACTACTTGCGGCTGCGCCCGGCTAGAGCGAATACCGCCCAAATCAAAAACCCAACAAGGCTCAAAATCACCATCAAAATGCCCAAAGCCCACGCGGCAAATTCTTCAACCAAAAATCCTGTTTCATCAACATAAGAGCCATTTAGCACGAAATAGGCAATTAGCCCCAATCCCACCAAAAGCAACCCAATGTTTGCTGCCTTCAACAACCTTTTCAACACAACCCCTTTGAATCCACAACCCTACTCAAACCCACCCGCCAGAGAGATCACGAACTCAGTCCGCCGAACACACAGATAACTTTTAGTGTGCTTTTTTCTCAAAACTAATCCCA
>CAZXCT010000105.1:0-3354 GCA_964639395.1 uncultured Bifidobacterium sp. | reverse complement strand
TGTCACCAAGTTCAAAGATCTTGACGACGCCATCTCAATCGCCAATGACACCCTTTACGGTTTGGGTGCCGGTGTTTGGACACGCAGCATGCACGACTCCTACCGTTTGGGTCGAGCAATTAAAGCTGGACGCGTATGGACTAACTGCTATCACGCTTACCCAGCCCACGCCGCATTTGGTGGTTATAAAGCATCCGGTATCGGACGCGAAAACCACAAGATGATGTTGGATCACTACCAACAAACAAAGAACCTTCTAGTTTCATATGCACCAAAGAAACTAGGATTCTTCTAAATAAAGCCAGTAAAAACTTGAGAGTCGTATCTTTAAGATGCGACTCTCAAGTAATCACTTAGGATCAATCTATGCAAAGAGTTGATATCTCACCTGAAGCTTTTTTGATGTTAAAAAAGATGCAAGGTATTCACGGCCCCTTGATGTTTCATCAATCTGGCGGATGCTGTGACGGCTCTTCCCCTATGTGCTACCCATTAAACGATTTCAAAGTCGGCCAATCCGACGTCTACCTCGGCAACATTGGCGATGAAGAATGCACAGCCCCCTTTTATATGTCCGGCTCCCAATTTGAATACTGGAAGCACACCCACCTAACAATTGATGTAGTACCAGGACGCGGCAGCGGCTTTTCAGTTGAAGCCCCCGAAGGAGTCCGCTTCATGATCAGATCGCGTCTCTTCTCAGATGAAGAATGGCTAATTTTAGAAAAACAACCAGTCCCTACTGGGCAAAATCACTAAATTAGTATCGATTCTTTTCAATTCTCTAAGTAATCTATTTAAAAATGCTTCTTTTGATTAATCAACTTACTATTGTCTTGGATCAATGAAAATATGAATAAAAAACTTCCAGCCAGAGATCGGCTTTGGGTATTTGCTGATCCTGGGCTAGATCAACTAATCATTCGCTGCGAGCTCGCCCTCTCTCATCCAATTTCAATAGAGAGTTTAAGAGCGCTAGTAAAAGAGCGCCTACTAAGTAATTTTGAACGCTTTAGTTGGATCATTAAACCCAGCGGACGCATAAATACCACCCAAAAAGTAGACCTATCAAAGCACGTAACAGAGAATTCACTCTTGCAAATCTCACCCACCCGCCCGCTATGGCAATTTAATTTAGTTAACAATCAAAAAATAGAAATTGCAGTTCATCACTGTCTAGCCGACGGTCTTTCATTAGTAGCAATATTAAAAAGACTTACCGAAAAAACCCCTTCACCCATCACTAAACCCCTTAGAAGCAAATCAACACCAACTTTTCATCTTGCCTTCAGAACCATGCTAGGTGTCGGTAAAACCATTTCAGCGCTAGTTTTTAGCCCTAAAGTCAAACTAAATCTGCCCCACCACAGCATTAACTACTCTTCAAGTGACTGGCAAAAGCCAGCCCTTAGAAACAACAGAACAGATTTTGAAAACATCTTAGAAAAGTTGATATTAAACCCCGAATTAGAAATAAACCACAAATCAATTATTGCAATTCCGGTAACGCTCTCAACTCTCAATCACAGAATCAACAATGGATTAGGCAATAAATTCGCCCTCTCGCCATTACCTTTAAAGTTAGAAAAATCTATTGTTGAAGAGTTTCGCACCATCAAAAAACAAGGTGAAGTATTAGGCGCCTATTTCATGTCAGTCTTAATCGGATCGCTGCCAGCCTTTATCGGCCGCACCCTCTCTAAATTCGCCTCTTCTCATATCCTGGGCCTAATCTCGGGTGTTCAAGTTTCTAGCTCTAAATTAAAACTCTTAGATTCAGAGATCCAACACATCAAAGCCTGGGCCCCAATCCTCTCGGGCCAAAAGTTCTCTATCACCTCAGTGCATTACGCCGGCACCATCAGCCTTAATCGAGTAATTAGAAACTAAATAAATAACTTAACTAAACAAAGCACCTAAATGCTTATTTAAAAATACCCCTTTAGGATCTAACTGTCTTCTAATTTTGATAAATCTCTCAGCCTTGGGGTAGCGCTCATGAAGTTGATCTTTAGTTAAAAAGTGCAATTTACCCCAATGCACCCGAGCGTCATACCTACCTAAAATCCGATCAACTGCTTTGAGATAACCCCAGTAATTAACCCCCGGCTTACCCGACACCGAAACCACCAAAGTCTTGCGCTTGTAGTTAGAAGATAAAAATCCATCCTCTTCACCACAGGTTCTAATTTCAAGCGGAAAAACACTCAACGGCAAACTCTTAAGCATGTATTCACGCATCTCATTTATGCAATCAACCGCTCGCTCTAGCGGAATAAAATACTCAAGTTCATGAAAATTAGGTGAATAAACCATCGGATAAATTCGATACGAACGATCAACTCTTTTTTTAGGGATATACGACACCTGATCAGTATCTTTCACTTCATTAAACACCTTCACATGGCAAGTATCAGTTGCCTTCTCCCCTGGTGGCAATTCAATGTTATATAAAGCAGCAGACGCCTCACTCGGAAACCAAAAAAATGAAAAGTTTCTATTTTTTTCGACTCTTTCATGAAAATTCTTTATTACCTCTGAAAACGGCTCATGCGTAATATTTTCTTTTAATTTATATTTTTTAGTGACAGCTATTTCCATCCCCACCATCACCCCAAGCATTCCCACCGACACCTGAGCCGCATGTAACATCTCAGGATTTTTTTCATTAATTTCAATAACCTGACCAGTACCAGTAACAATCCGACAAGATTTCAATATTGAAGAAAAACTTCCAAACGAACTACCTGATCCATGAGTTCCAGTAGATATTGCTCCAGCAATTTTTTGTGAATCAATATCACCTTGATTAATTAACGCTAACCCCTTCTCCCATAGAGGATCCCCCAAATCACTAATCGCAGTACCCGACCCAACAAACGCTCTTTGCTTTGTTGCATCAACCGCTTTAATACCTTTAATCTTCTCTAAATCAAGTAACAAACCATCTGTCTCAATAATGGGAGTAAACGAATGACCAGTAGCCATCACTCTTATCTTCTGCTTCTTCTTTAACGCACCCTTAACAGCCTCAACAACTTCTCTCTCACTCTTTGGTTGAGCAAAACTCTCATACTCAAAAGTCTGATTACCAACCCAATTAGTCCATGTTCCTGCCATACCTTAAACCTACCAATAAAAAGACCTCTCAAACCAAATCTCAAAAATTTTATCTGTATATATTGTGTTTTTTAAAGGACTAGACGTCCACATGATCTAATAATTACGTTACTTTAAAGCACTAACAAAGAGGAGGAAGGTTTGTTTACTCAGTAGTTCTTCTTAGGGGGAGGGCTGACTCTAGTCCTAGTTGAGGGGAAATACCAGAAGGATGAAAAAAGAGGTGAGTTGTTC
>CAZXCT010000104.1:0-3372 GCA_964639395.1 uncultured Bifidobacterium sp. | reverse complement strand
GAAATCTGACTGGTTGCTGCTGCCAATGTTGCTACGAATGAAGCGGTATTAATGATCGAGCCCTTACCTTGTTTTTGCATGTAAGGCAGCACTGCTTTACAGCAAAGATAAACACTGGTGAGGTTTACTAACTGCACTTTGTCCCAAGCCTCAAGCTCGGTAATTAAAATCGAGTCATCATCTGGTGGTGAAATCCCGGCATTATTAAAGGCAATATCGATTGAACCAAATTTTTCGTAAACTTCTTTAAACATTGCATCAACGCTTTGCTTATCTGTGACATTGCACTTGATGAAATGACCCTTAACCTCATCGGCAACTTTTCTGCCATTTACTTCATCTAAATCAGCAATTACAACTTTCGCACCCTCTTGTGCAAAGCGAATTGCAGTTGCCTTGCCGATGCCGCTACCGCCGCCGGTGATGGTGGCAACACGACCTTCCAGTCTGTTCACTTTTACCCTCTCTTAGATATCGGTGTTGAAAAATACATTTTTTTCTTCAGTAAATGCGTTTAACGCGTCCGGACCCAATTCGCGACCTAAGCCAGACTTTTTAAATCCGCCAAATGGTGTCCAATAGCGTACTGAAGAATGAGAATTAACAGAAAGGTTTCCACTTTCAATCCCGCGAGCAACTCTAAAGGCGCGAGCAGAATTATTTGTCCAGATGGATCCACTCAAACCATATTCTGAAGCGTTTGCCAATTCAATCGCGTCTTTTTCATCTTTAAAGGTGGTGACTGCTACTACCGGGCCAAAAATTTCTTCACTCAGCGCGCGATGTTTGCGATCAGTGATTGCCAATACGGTTGGTGGTAGCCAAAAACCTGCTCCGGTTGGTGCGCTACCCCGAAATGCTACTAATGATTCATCGATATAACTTTCTACATTTTTTTTATGAGCTGCGGTAATTAGCGGGCCCATTTCGGTTGAATCAAGAGTTGGATCGGCTACTTTTACGTTTTTTACAGCAACTTCAAATTGCTCCATGAACTTTTCATAAATACTCTCTTGTACCAAAATTCGGCTTCGCGCGCAGCAATCTTGGCCGGCGTTATCAAAGACTCCGTAAGGTGCGCTGGCAGCGGCTTTTGCTAAATCGGCATCTTCAAAAATTACGTTGGCTGACTTTCCGCCAAGCTCTAGCGTTACTCGCTTAACATTTGGCGCACACTTCGCCATGATGCTGGTACCAACTTCGGTCGAGCCGGTAAAAACAATTTTTGCAACGCGCGGATCTTGCACCAAAGTTTCGCCAACTACTCGCCCGGAGCCAGTTACTACTTGAAATACATCTTGCGGGATCCCGGCAACTAAAGCCAATTCAGCTAACTTCATGGCAGTTAATGGTGTTACTTCTGCTGGTTTCATAACGACGGTGCAGCCGGCAGCTAAGGCTGGGGCAAATCCCCATCCAGCAATTGGCATCGGAAAGTTCCAAGGCACGATGATTCCAACAACGCCAATGGCTTCGCGAAAAGTTATGTCTACCCCGTTGGCTACTGGGATTTGTTTTCCGAAATTTCGCTCTGGAGCGCCGGCGTAATAGTTCAAAACATCTCTTACATTGCCGGCTTCCCAGGTGGCATTAGAAATTGTGTGACCTGAGTTTTCTACTTCTAATTTTGCAAGTAGTGGGATGTTTTCTTCTACTACTTGTGCGAAGCGTCGCAGCAAGCGCGCCCGCTCACCCGGGGCAACATTGCGCCAAGTTTTAAATGCTTCAGCGCTGCGCGCGATCGCATCTTTAGTATCTTGCTCACTCGCGGCAGGTACTGTGGCGATAACGGCTTCGGTAGCGGGATTAATTACTTGATGAGTTGACACTTTTTACCTTGATCTCCTGTTTAATTTTTTTACATGCGTTCGAAGGTTCTAATGCGCTCCCAGTCGGTAACAGCGCTATTAAATGCCTTCACTTCAACGTTTGCCATATTTAGGTAATGCGCTTGCACTTCGTCGCCAAATACTTTTTTAACAAAAGCACTTTGCGCCCAAAGTGTGGCGGCTTCGCCTAAAGTTTGCGGCACGCGCACTGCATCAGACTTATAAGCATTACCGGTAAATGGTGCTTCTAATGTGAGATTTTCTTCGATACCGGCGATACCGGCCGCAATCATCGCAGCTTCAGCCAAGTAAGGATTAACATCCCCACCTGGTACCCGATTTTCAAACCTTAACGACTCACCGTGACCCACTAGACGTAAAGCACAAGTGCGATTATCTGGGCCCCACTTAATTGCGGTTGGCGCAAAAGATCCTTCTACATATCTTTTGTATGAATTGATATTGGGCGCAAAAAATAAGGTTAGCTCACGCATATATTTTAATTGCCCCGCAATAAACGCTTTACCAAGTTCACTTAAGCCATGTTCATCTTTCGAATCTGCCATAACTGCTTTGCCTGATTTATCTCTAACTGAAAGGTGAATATGGCAAGAATTACCTTCGCGCTCATTAAATTTTGCCATGAAGGTAAGTGCGTAGCCCATTTCAGAGGCGATCTCTTTTGCACCTAACTTATAAATTACGTGTCGATCAGCCGTGGTAAGAGCGTCGGTATATCTAAATGCAATTTCGTGTTGACCTAAGTTGCATTCACCCTTAGCGCTTTCAACTTCAAGCCCAGCACCCGCCATACCCAAACGAATGGCGCGCAGCAAGCCTTCAACTCGGCTTGTGCCTAAAAGTGAGTAATCAATGTTGTATTGATTGGCTGGGATTAAATCTTTATAACCCTTTTCCCATGCCATTTCATAAGTGTCGTTAAAAACTATAAATTCAAGCTCAGTACCGGTATATGGCACCAAGTTATGCGCAGCCAATTTTAAAATTTGCTGTTTTAAAATTTGACGAGGTGACGCAACTACATCCGCCTCATCTAGCCACAAGGCATCGGCTAACACCATGGCGGTTCCATCTAGCCACGGAATTTTACAAAGCGTTTCCCAATCGGGTTTCATCATAAAATCGCTATAGCCGCGATCCCATGAACTCATGGCGTAGCCATCAACTGTATTCATATCCACATCAACTGCCATTAGGTAATTACAACCTTCGGTGGCGTGCTTAGCGACTTCTTTTAGAAAAAAATCACCATGGATTCTTTTACCTTGTAAGCGTCCTTGCATATCTGTGATTGCCACCAATACGGTGTCGATTTTGCCAGATTTAATATCGGCTTCTAATTGCGAAAATTTATAAGGTGCCTTATCGGACTGTTTAATTTGTGAACTCAACGCAAGCCCCTCTCTCAGGCTGACGCTACTAGTAAGTCGCTAGGTTTCGCATAAGGTTTTGAGAAAATTCTTTGGCTACACGCTCGGCGTGCTCAATATGGGCTACATGGGCAGTATCTGACCACACCTGT
>CAZXCT010000103.1:0-3390 GCA_964639395.1 uncultured Bifidobacterium sp. | reverse complement strand
TACCTTAAAACGAATTTGTTTTCTGTCAGAAACTATATTTTCTGAAATGTTGTCTACGGTTGTCAATAAATATCTACTTTGTAAATTTTGATAAAGACAGTTTTCTGGCATTGAACCAGGTTCAACTAAATCTGGTTTACAAAGTAATAGTCTTAAATATCCATCCCAATTAGAATCTCTTGGATCCCAATCAAAAGTTGTGGGTGAAGATACAACTAATTCATACTCTAAATTATCTCCTAGCGTTACTGTTGAATTAACTGCTGTTATGGATTCCAGCACGACGTATTCGTTAGAAGTTGCGCTGAGTGGTGTGGATAAAAATAATGAAAGTAATGCTGATGATGTAAAGATAGTGGCGAAGCGTTTCATATAAATCCTCCCTTAGGTAATTGAGAGGATTTATAGGTATTAGATGTTTAGGTGTTGGGGCAAATTTGGTACTTAACTAACCGTTATTGATGATGTTGTTTTTAGCTGGGTTTGTTGAGACTGCTACGGTTTGGGCGTCTTGACTTCCAAAGCTCTATTTCGTTTGTGTTTGCTTTTGAGTTAGGTACTCCAAATTGAGAATGTAAATAATCTATATAGGCTTCTAGCTTTAAAATTCTTTTTACGCCTTCTAGATTTACCCCGGCTTGGGTTAATTCAGAAACGTATCTCAGTTTTAAAATGTCAATTCTTGAATAGAGTCTTCTGGCAGATCCAACGCGACTTGGTGAAACAATGCCAAGTTTGTCGTATTGACGCAAGGTTTGGGGGTGAAGTTCACTTAATTCTGCTGCAACACCAATTGCATAAACTGCTGCATCATCTGGTATGCCTTGGTATTTTCTAGCGGTCATAATTAATTTCTTTCTTTTCTTGCATTCATTGCAATGATTTCATCACGTGGATTGTCGTATTGAACTTCTTTAGCAAAAGTTTCGAGCGCATCTTTTGCTTTACTATTCATGTTTTGCGGAACAGCAATGTCAACCTTTACTAAAAGATCACCTTTAAGATTATTGGTTTTTGGCATTCCTTGATTTTTAACTCTGAATACGCGGCCGTTTTGAGTTGCTGGAGGGATTTTTAAAGTTACAGTGCTACCACCAGGTACTGGAACAGCAATTTGGGTTCCGAAGACTGCTTCATCAAATCGAACAGGAAGATCGATTCTTACATTGTCGCCTTCGCGTTTAAAGATTTGATCTTCTTTTACTTTTACTGTGATAAATAAATCCCCGGCTTCACCGCCTTTGCCGCCGGCTTCACCTTTGCCTTTGAGTCTTAATACTGCATTGTTTTTCATTCCGGCAGGGATGCGAGCGGTTACGGTGCGAGTTTCATTTACTACACCTGTGCCATTGCATGCTGGGTCTTTACTTTCAATAATTTGCCCGGCGCCATGACAGGTGCTACAGGTTTGCGCAAAAGCAAATCCACCCGCGTTTCTTTGTACTTGTCCTGAACCATTACAACTGGTGCAACGCTTGGGAGTGGTTCCGGGTTTTGCACCTGAGCCGTTACAAACTTTGCAAGCAACTTGACCTCTTAGAGGTATTGAAATATTTGTACCGTCAAAACAATCGTCAAATGAAATGCTTACTTCGGTTTCTAAATCTGCCCCGCGTCTGGGCCTTCTAGTTCTGGATGTTGATCGGCCAAATAGGTCACCTAAATTAAAACCTGATCCACCAAAAAGATCTTCAAAGTTGCCGCTAGGCCCTCCTGCGCCACCGGGCATTCCTTGCGCACCGTAGGTGCGAATTTGATCATATTCACTTCTTTTTTTTGAATCGCTTAAAACATCATAAGCTTCAGATACTGCTTTAAATTTGTCTTCTGCTCCGGCGCTTTTATTTTGGTCAGGGTGTAGTTCGCGAGCAAGTTTGCGATAAGCCTTTTTTAATGTGGCATCATCAGCGTCTTTAGAAACACCTAAAATCTGATAAAAATCTTTTTCTAAATAATCTTTCGCGCTCATAACACCCCCTTATAACTTATTTAGGTTGGCTAACCACAACTTTTGCTGGGCGTAAAACTTTGTCTCTAATTTTGTACCCTGCTTGATAAACCGTTGTAACAGTTTGTGTTTTATATTCATCTGATTCAACTGTTGAAAGTGCTTCATGGATAGCTGGATCGAACTCTTCATTGATTGCACCGAATGGGGTTAAACCTAATTTTTTTGTTAAATTGATTAAGTTTTCTGCAACGGTGGCAAATGTCCCACTTAGATCGTTATGTTCTTTTGCTCTTTCAATGTCATCAAGAATTGGAATCAACTGATCAAGCAGAGATGCGGTTGAAATTTCATGAAGTAATTCCCTATCGCGCTCAACTCTTTTGCGATAGTTCGCATACTCAGCAGTAATTCTTTGTAAATCGTTAGTTAATTCAGCAACTGGATCTTTTTCTTCAATGACTTCTTCTTTGACCGCTTCGGCCGCGGGTGGCCGCGGCTCGAAAGTTTCAGGGTCAATTCGTCTTTTATCTCGAATTGTTACACCCTCGGTAGGTTCTTGATTTTGCGAGTTGTCGCTCATTTGTTGTTTTCGCCCTCGTCAACAATTTCTGCGTCAACTATGTCCTCGGTTGAATCTTGTGATTCGTTTTGGGTTTCACCCGCTTGGGCTTGCTCTTGATACATCGCGGCACCAACTGCTTGGCTAGCGGTGGCAACTTTTTCCATTGAAGTTTTAATCGCTTCAAGATCTGTGCCCTCTAGCGTCTTTTTTAATTCGGCTAGTGGTTCTTCAACATTACTTTTTGCGTCAGCTGGGATCTTTTCTTCATTGTCTTTCAAGAATTTCTCGGTTTGATAAACCAAGCTCTCAGCGCCGTTTCTTACATCGGCTTCTTCGCGACGCTTTTTATCTTCTTCAGCGTGGGCTTCAGCATCTTTCATCATCTGATCGATTTCTTCTTTGCTCAAAGACGATCCGCCAGTGATTGTCATAGATTGCTCTTTGCCAGTTCCGAGATCTTTAGCAGACACATGCACGATTCCGTTAGCGTCAATATCGAAGGTTACTTCGATCTGTGGGACGCCTCTTGGCGCTGGGGGTAACCCAGTTAGATCAAAAGTGCCAAGTTTTTTGTTATAGGCGGCCATTTCGCGCTCACCCTGCGCTACCTGAATCTGAACACTTGGTTGATTGTCATCAGCGGTTGTGAAGATTTCAGAACGCTTGGTAGGGATAGTGGTGTTGCGCTCAATTAGCTTTGTCATAACGCCACCTTTGGTTTCGATACCAAGTGAGAGTGGGGTTACGTCAAGTAGTAACACATCTTTAACTTCACCCTTTAAAACACCAGCTTGTAGTGCGGCACCGATTGAAACAACTTCATCTGGGTTTACAGATTTGTTTGGTTCTTTGCCAGTTAGTTTTTTAACAAGTTCAG
>CAZXCT010000102.1:0-3391 GCA_964639395.1 uncultured Bifidobacterium sp. | reverse complement strand
CAAAGCCGCCTGTTGGTTTCGATTAAAATTTTGTAAGAATTAACAAGATTTAATTTATGTAATTGTCATCATAGTAAGCAATCTCAGCGTGTAGCACAGCAGTAGATCTTGATTCAGCGGTGAAACTCACACTAAGTTTGCCGCTATGGCTCCCCAATTATTGAATCTAGAAAAACCCACCTTACAGCTCATCGAGCAAGATTTTGCCGGTCTTTATTCAGGTGAATTAGGCCTTAGCTCAATTAAGGGCGGACAAACCGCAGCCAATCAAGCGCTAGCCAATTTAGATATCACCAATTACGCCCAACAAAGATCAGAGGTATTACCTAAAAATAAACGCGGAGCCAGTGTGCTCTCGCCTTATATTCGCCATAACCTACTCACCTTGACTGAAGTTCATCGCGCCGTTAAAGACGGACCCTATAAAGACAGAGAAAAATTTCGCGACGAGCTTTTATGGCAAGAATATGCGCGCCACCTATATGCAAGAGTTGGCACCAGACTTTTTGAAAACTTGCGATTTGAAGCCGACCATCACACCCCAGGTAATGGTTGGAATCGCGATATGAACTGTATTAATACAGTATTAACCGAATTAGAAACAGATGGCTGGCTAGTTAACCAAACCAGAATGTGGCTGGCCTCAGATTGGACAGTCCGCAACAACAAAGGTTGGCCCTTTGGGCAAGAGATAATGCATCAACAACTTATTGATGGCTCCAGAGCAGCAAACCTCTTAGGTTGGCAGTGGACCGTGGGGGCTGGCACCGGAAAGCCTTATGGCTTTGCCAGATGGCAAGTAGAAAAACGCGCCCCAGAACTTTGTAATAAATGCCCGCTAAACACAAACTGCCCAATCCAAAACTTTCCGGACGAAAAAACCCCAAACCAACTCACCATAGACCCATTGCTAGTGAGCGACCCCAACATAGAAAAAACTACCGGGCCTTCAACCCCCATTAACAATCAAGCACCAGATTTTGTGCTCTTAACCATAGATTCTCTAGGCGACGGGGACCCAGCTCTTGCAGCAAACCCAAATCTGCCAGCAGTATTTGTCTTTAATGAATCAGCTTTAAAAAAACTACAATTATCAGCTCGCCGCCTTGGGTTTTATATAGAAACCTTAAAAGACTTAGAACAAAGACGAGTGCTTAAAGTATTTCTAGATGACCCTTATAGCTTTGCGCAAGAAAACAAAGTTGCCATCACTTACGCTCCGGTGCCCTCATTTAAAAAGTTTGAAAACCTCGCCCAAATCCACCCTTACCCTTGGTTTAGAAAGCCTCATACCGGATCGCTAAAGAGTTTTTCAGCTTGGCGAAACAAAATAGATAACAAAAACTTTAGAAGAAAGTGAAAGGGAGTTACCCCTTTCACTTCACCTTCAAATTACATAACAGGCAAAGCTGCTAACGCCATCGCAAAGGCCTTTTCATCAATTTCTGAATCAGCCATAGCGCCACCCAAATACGCGTCATAAGCAGCTAAGTCAAAGTGACCATGTCCGCAAAGCGCTGTAAGAATAACTTTCTCTTCGCCAGTCTCTTTTGCCTTTAACGCTTCTTGAATCGCAACTGCAATAGCGTGAGTTGGCTCTGGCGCCGGAACAATGCCTTCAGTTCTAGCAAATTGAACTGCCGCTGAGAAGCATTCCTTTTGACCAACAGTGGTCGCAGTCATCATCCCAAGTTCATAAATATGAGAGATCAAAGGAGCCATTCCGTGATAGCGCAAGCCACCAGCATGAATTGGATCAGGAATAAAGTCATGGCCCAGCGTATGCATCTTCATTAGAGGAGTCATGCCAGCAGTATCACCAAAGTCATAGGCGTAGGTGCCACGAGTTAACGAGGGGCACGAAGCTGGCTCTACCGCACGAATCTCAGGATTCATTTTGCCTTTTAGTTTTTCTCTAATAAATGGGAACGAAAGACCAGCAAAATTAGACCCACCACCAGTGCAACCAACTAAAAGATCTGGAGTCTCTTCTACCTTTGCCAATTGTCTTAATGCTTCTTCACCAATAATGGTTTGGTGCAATAAAACATGGTTCAATACCGAACCCAAGGCATAAGCCACTGTTGGATCACCCGCTGCCGCTTCAACCGCTTCAGAGATGGCAATACCTAAAGAGCCTGAATGATTCTTAGCATCAAGTGATAACTTGCGCCCAGCTTCAGTTAACTGCGAAGGGGAGCGGTGCACCTTGGCGCCAAAAACTTCCATCATCAATTTGCGATAAGGCTTGGCATCAAAAGACCCACCAACTTGCCAAATCTCACATTCCAAATCAAACAAAGCAGTCGCATAAGCCAAAGCCGTGCCCCATTGGCCAGCTCCAGTTTCAGTTGTAATCTTCTTAATTCCAGCTTTTTTGTTGTAGTAAGCCTGCGGCACCGAAGTATTAGTTTTATGAGAGCCAGCAGGTGAAACACCTTCATATTTGTAATACAAGTGAGCAGGTGTTCCTAAAAACTTTTCTAAGTTACGAGCTCTAAATAAAGGCGAAGGCCTCCAGGTGCGATAAATATCTAACACTTCACCCGGAATATCAATATAAGAATCAGTTGAAACTTCTTGCAAAATCAAATCCATCGGAAACAACGGAGCCAAATCTTCAGGCCCTACCGGCTCATGAGTACCAGGATGCAACGGCGGTGGAGGAGGGGCTGGCAAATCCGGAATGATGTTATACCACTGTGTAGGCATCTCACTTTCATCCAAAGTGATCTTGGTGAAACTCTTAGGATCCTTATTCAGTGCCACATTGCCTCCAATTTTTTTTGAGTGCCTCAGACTAAACCTTAATTATGACCCTTGGCAATATCTTGAACAACCCTTACCCATCCAGCCAAACCAACCAATAACCTGAGCAAATTCCCTCCGCCCAGCTTGCTAGCAAAGCATCCAAAGGTACCAATTTTGGTACATCTATGCTTAATTTAGGGATACTGAGGGACTTATGGCAATTAGTAAAAATAAGCAGATTGGCACTGGCGCCGCAATTGTCATAGTAATTTCTATAATTTTTTCACTAGGTGACGACTCCTCATCCAACACAGCCTCAATAGACGAAAACAACTCAGCACAAACCACTCAAGTTCAACCAACCCCAACTCCCCAAGAGACCTCTGTTGAACCAGACTCTTCACCAACAGAAACTTCACAAAAGCCAACGCCACCTAACACTTTTGATGCCTTGATAGCTCAACTAAAGGTAGAGCCAGAATTTATTGGGGGATATGACAGATCCCTCTTTCGTCATTGGGTCGACGATAGCGGCAACGGCTGCGACGCCCGCCGAGAAGTTTTAATTGAAGAGTCTTTAACTCAAGTATCAATTTCATCTGGTTGTGTTATTTCAGGTGGTAGTTGGTTTTCAAATTTT
>CAZXCT010000101.1:0-3452 GCA_964639395.1 uncultured Bifidobacterium sp. | reverse complement strand
TGATTTCATCTGGCAAAACAGGTGCTTGCCCCAGCGGGGCTAATAATTCAATTACATCGCTTGCTCGTGTGATGATTTCAGCTTGCTTAGTTTTGATCAATTCATTAGTTCCGAGTGAGTTTTCGCTAGATACTTCACCAGGGAACGCCATCACCATACGAGAGAGCTTGCTGGCGTGATTTGCCGTTGAAAGAGAACCCGAAATTCTTGGTGCTTCTACAACTACAACTCCGCCCGCGAGTGCTGCAATGATTCGATTTCGTTCTAAAAATTGTGATTTGTTTGGGGTTCGTCCTGGAGGATACTCACTAATCACCGCTCCATTTTCGATAATTCGAGATATAACATGTTTATTTGACTTTGGATAAAAATCGTCTAATCCATTTGCTTGCACACAAATTGTTGTTCCTTGTGCTAACAACGTGCTGTGATGGGCTATGACGTCAATTCCAAGCGCACCACCTGAAATTATGGTGTAACCGATAGCGGCTAATTCGTAAGCTAGTTCTTGAGTAATTCTTGCCCCATAGGTTGAAGCGTTTCTTGTGCCAACGATCGCCACCGCTATATCGCTGAGTACCCGCTCATCGCCTTTAATAAATAATCCAATTGGAGCGCTGAGCCCGAGTTGATCAAGTTGTGTTGGCCAAAATTCATTGCCAGGTGTTAGATATTTTATTTTATAAAAGTCTAACTTTTGATTTAGTTGCTCGATAGATTCAATTTGATTTAGCCTGGCGAGCCTTCTTCGCTCGCTTGGCTTTGCCACAGTGCTGATTGTTATAACCTGCAAGGCAGCTGTGGCACCTCTTGTAGAAATTGACCGCGCTAGCGGCAAATCAACATGGTCGCTAATCCAACTTAAAATTAATCTTGCTTCGGGCTCGGTTAATTTGTTTAATTGATCAATTTTCATGCCGCCCACTTTCCTTCTGCATCTCGCAACGAGAGTGCTGCTAATACGTCCGATTTAGTTGGCTTTTCATTACCTCTTAAATCACTAGCGGTCCAAGCTAATCTGGCTACCCGATCCATCCCTCTAATTGAAATAACACCTCTGCGCAGCGCGTCTTGTAACACGTCACCGGCTTCGCCAAGTCGATAATCAGTACGCAGCGATTTTGGCGTCATGTGGGCATTGAGTTTAAATATTTCATTTTTAAATCTATGCTCCATCCGCTCTCTCGCAAGTACGACTCTGTTGGCGATAGTTTCTGATGTTTCGTTTTCTGAAAGATCCAAAGCTATTTCGGCTTGAGTTGGTACATAAAGTCGCAATCGAATATCAATTCGATCCATTAACGGACCTGATAATTTACTCATATATCTGATTTTGCTTTGCATGCTGCAATTGCATCTCTGGCCAACGCTAGGCCCACACGGACATAAATTAGCCGCGATTAGTAACTGAAATCTGGCTGGCATTTTTGAAACAAAATTAGCGCGGGCAATTACGACTCTTCCGGACTCTAAGGGTTGCCGTAATGATTCAAGAACACTGCGTGAAAACTCTGGGGCCTCATCTAAAAATAAAACTCCGTTATGGGCCTGACTTATTAAACCTACTGTGGCAGCAGATTTATACCCGCCGCCAATTACTGCCACATGGGTGGCCGTGTGATGCGGCGCGACAAAAGGTGGAGTTAAATCCAGGGCGTATTCATCATTAAGTAATCCCGCACTTGATCTAATTGCACTCACAGTTAGCGCTTGGGCGCTGGTTAGTGGCGGCATGATTGTAGTAAATCGCTCTGCTAACAATGTTTTACCAACTCCGGGTGGACCAACCATTGCAACATGATGTCCCCCCGCTGCTGCACACTCCAAACCCCACTTCGCAGTGACGTGACCACTAACTTCGCTCATGTCCGTACCTTGATTTAATTTTGCTTGTGATTTAACTCGAACAGTTTTAGGCTTAACACTTCCTTTAAAGATTTCAACAAGTTCTTTTAAACTAGAGACTGCAATGACATTTAGATTTTCAACTAAGGTGCATTGCGCCGCACAGCCATCAGCCGTTAAGAAATTACCTAGGCTTTCTGACGCAGCGATTGCAGCAGGTAAGGCGCCATTGACGGCTTTAACTTTGCCGTCTAAACCCAATTCACCTAAAACTGCAAAGTTCTCAAAATCTTTAATATTCAATTGCTTGCTAGCCACTAAAACGGCTACCGCTATTGCTAAATCAATTCCTGCGCCATTTTTTGGTAGTCCCGCTGGCGATAGCGAAACTGTCACTTTGCGATTAGGCCAAATCAATGCGCTGTTTTTTACTGCTGCTTTGACCCGATCACGCGCTTCGGCAACCGCAGTATCTGCTAGCCCAACAATAGAAAATCCTGGCAGGCCCTCGCCAATATCAACTTCTACATCAATTAAATGTCCGCTAACCCCGATTACGACTACGGATTTTATTATTGAATGCTTCATAGTTCTATTCCTTTCAAGTGATCAATGGTTGGACATGTTTCTGGGATGCCGGTTATGCCAATAATGTCAACTCGAACCGAAACGGCTCTGAGTGAATTTGCCAAGACGTAGGCATAGATAAGTTGTCTTAAGCGTCGAATTTTTTCAAAATTAATTGCTTCCAGCGGTGTACCAAATCTGGTTGAGGTGCGAGTTTTAACCTCACAAGCGACAATGGTTTGGCCGTCTTTGGCCACAATGTCTAACTCACCAATTGAGCATCGCCAATTGGTATCAAGTATTTGATATCCATCATTTTTCAAGTGTTCGGCAGCGATCTGCTCCCCCCACTCGCCCAATAGCTTTGATTTAATTGTCATAAAGTAAATAATGAATCAAATTTGTTAACTTAAAGAGAATTCAACAAATATTGTGGAGATCTCAAGGCTGTGGATAACGCTGGGTGACGAATACCTCAGAAACTCAGCTGTCTAATTGCAAAACCCATTTACTATAAAAACTTTCTACCACCCCTGTCGCCGAGCGATAGTAGATTTTCTAAAGTAACGAATCATAACGATTGCATTAAAAATGACCGATTTTTTTAATAAATAGACCTTGGGTTTGGTTTTGAGAAAAAAGTACCTCAAAAAACTTCTGTCTATCTGGCTAAAAGATTTTAGATAAAAGGCTTCCAGCTAATTCGGTGATACTCCGTCGCGCCCAATCTTTTAATCGCAGCTAAGTGCTCTGGTGAGGCATACCCTTTATTTTTATCCCAACCATAATCTTGATAGTTTTTAGAAAGTTGAGTGATTAATTCATCGCGCTCCACTTTTGCCAAGACGCTTGCTGCAGATACGCAGGCGCAACTCTGATCTGCTTTGACCTTTGCAATGACTGTAATGTGTTCGATCTGTTGATCTAGAAGTTCTAGTTCTGTTTTTATTTGGTTAGGTAACTGATTAAATAATGCGGCTGATGGTGGGCGAAGCCAATTGTATTTTCCATCTATAATTATTAATTCTGGTTTAATACTT
>CAZXCT010000100.1:0-3483 GCA_964639395.1 uncultured Bifidobacterium sp. | reverse complement strand
AGACTTCAATATCTTTTTAGAGATGCACGGACGCTTTACTGCATCTAGTGCAATGCTGGTAGCTAAAGATGTCGAACACATAAATCCTGGTTGGTTAGAAGAGCCAGTTTTACCGATGGATCTTCATGGTATGAAGACCTTGCGTCAAAATACTCACCTACCAATTGCCACGGGGGAGCGAATTCATCACTCTCAAGAATTGATTCCATTTCTTGAAGCAGGTGTAATCGACATTATTCAAATCGATCTCACTCATCATGCGGGGATTACCGGAATGCAAAAACTTGCTGGTTGGTCAGATGCCTACAACGTAGTTTTGGCTCCTCACAATGTTTGTGGGCCTATCGGCACCGCAGCTGCTTTGCATTTTTCAGTTGCTGCCCCAAACTTAAAAGTGCTCGAGCACTTTAATGATTTTGCTGATCCTTGGGTGAGTGAAATTGTTACTGGCGCCCCTTATGTCGACCCAGTAGATGGTTGCTTTGAATTACCAACTGCACCTGGCTTGGGTGTTGAATTAAATCGTGAAGTTTGCGAAGCTCACCCCAGAACTTTTGGTCGCTTAGATCTATTCTCTGAGGGCTGGGAGAAGCGCACCTTTGTTTCCAACTACGAGAAGAAGAGCTAATGAGTCAAGATCAATTCAGAGTAGATAGCAAAATTGCCATAGTCACTGGCGCAGCTAGTGGTATCGGCAAAGCAACCGTCGAGGTGCTTTGCGAACGTGGCGCCACCGTGGTTGCCTCCGACCGCGATGAGGCAACCCTCAACAAAGTTGTAGAAGAATTTCAAGCACAAGGATTAAAAGTTTCTGCCACAGTTTGTGATATGTCAGATCCAGACTCAGTTAGAAATTTAGTTTCATCCACCAAAAAAGCACACGGCTCTGTTGACATAGGTGTTAATTGCGCCGGTATCACCGGTCCTTTAGGTAAAAAAGCCCATGAAGTTGATTTGGCAGATTTTGATTTAACTATCAGCATTAATTTGCGCGGAGCTTATGTCTTCAGCCAAGAATTATTTAAAGTAATGGTTCCAAATAAATGGGGACGCATCATGCATATTGCTTCCATGGCCGGCAAAGACGGAAACCCAAATATGAGCCCTTATAACGCAAGTAAAGCGGGATTAATCGGAATCGTAAAAGGAATGGGTAAAGAATACGCCGATACTGGTGTAACAATAAATGCCATTGCCCCAGCGGTAATTCGCACCAACATGATTGCTGATCAACCCGATGAAGTTTTAAAGTACACCGTCAGCAAAATCCCCATGGGTCGAGTTGGCGAACCCGAAGAGGTTGCTCGCACTATTGCTTATGCGTGCTCACCTGCTTGCTCATTTACAACCGGATTTGTATTTGATGCAAGTGGCGGGCGCACTGTTTACTAATCTATTTTCACCGAAAGGGGTAAAGCATGGCTAATCGTTATGAAGGCAAGGTGGTTTTAGTAACCGGTGCCGGTAAAGGTATGGGCGAATCTATCGCACAAAACTTTGCTAAAGAGGGTGCTGCAGTTGGTTTATTGGATTGGGATGAAACAGCTTTAAAAGCAAATGTCAAAGCCATCACCGACGCTGGCGGTAAAGCATTAGGGGTAAAGGCAAACGTTGGTTTATTAGTAGACGTTGAAAAGGCCGTAAAAGAAATAGTACAAGAATTTGGTGGTTTAGACATTATTGTTAACGCCGCTGGAATCATTCGTTACGGAACCGCCGAAGAACTCAGTGAAAAAGACTGGGATGACTTAATGAACGTCAACACCAAAGCTATATTTTTAACAAGTAAATTTGGAATCCCCCATATCAAAAAACGCGGCAAGGGTTGCGTCCTTAACTTTTCATCTGTGCAAGCTTTTGTTTCACAAACTCAAGTTGTTGGCTACACCGCTTCTAAAGGTGCTGTTATTGCCATGACCAGAACTTTGGCGATGGATCACGCGGCTGATCAAATCAGAGTTATTGCAATTGCGCCCGGTTCAACTGACACCCCAATGTTGCGCCAAGGTGCTGAACAAGCTGCAAATGCCAACAAAACTCCTGATGATGTTTTGCGGCAATGGGCTAAGGATCATCCCCTCGGGAGATTACAAACCCCACAAGACATGGCAAACCTTTGTTTGTTTTTAGCTTCAGATGAAGCAAGCGCCATCACCGGCACCAGCATCACAATCGACTGCGGTTTAACCATGCAGGTGGCGGTTGCGTTAGAGCAATGAGCAACACCGAGCAAGCAAAAATATTAAAACTGCTTGTTGATAATGATTTAGTTTCAACTAACGCCACCATCCAAACTTTGGAGGGTGGCGTTTCTAGTGATGTTTATTTTGTTTTTGATGAGGATAAAAAACTGGTTGTTAAATCAGCTCTTGCTCAACTTAAAACCCAAGCTACCTGGCTAGCTGATACCACTAGATCGGTTGCTGAAGTTGAAGCGCTAAAACTTCATGGCGAAATTACCCCAACACATCTACCCGAAGTAATTGCCTTTATCGATAACACCCTTGTTATAACTGCTGCGAATGAATCATGGGTTGATTTGCGTAAATTTTTACTTGACACTCAAGAAATAAACCCTGAATGGTTAATCGATCTAGTTAAAGATCTAGCTCGCACCCTTGCCACCTGGCATAACCAGACGCAAAATCTAACCAGCTTGCCAAAAATCTTTGATCACAAAGAGCGTTTGATACAACTTCGCACCGCACCATTTCACCGCTATTGCGCCGAGCTTCGTCCTGAATTTAGTAGAGTCTTGCTGCAACTAGCAGACAAATTAGAAACCGAAAGTAATTGCTTAGTGCATGGTGATTTTTCACCCAAAAATGTCTTAACCAGTCTTGATGAATCTAACAAGTACTGGGTAATTGATGCTGAGGTTGCGCATCTGGGGTTAGCAGTTTTTGATCAAACTTATTTTTTGACCCACCTACTTTTAAAGGCAACTCACAAACCAAATTTGCAAGAATTATTCTTGCGAGCTGCTAGAGAATTTAATAATGAATACTTTTTAAATATAGATGAAGCCTTAGTTGAGCCCACTTGGCCAAATTACTTAGGTGCGATCTTGCTAGCGCGAGTAATCGGTAAATCCCCCGCTACCTACCTATCGGAGAGCGAAAAATTAATTGCCGAAAAAATTTCAGTCTTTTTGCTTAACACCTCAACCTCAAATATTTTTGACGAAATCGAATCAATATTGTTAGGGGCAAGATGAACATTACTAATGCGCAAAGTTGGGTCGCGCTAGATTCTCGCGGTGAAGCAACGGTAGCCGTCAAATTGACTTCAAATGAACACTCATCGGTGGTAGTAGCACCCGCTGGCGCTTCCACCGGTGGCAAAGAAATCCCTTTAATTAGAGATGGTGCTTCTCGCAATTACCCCGACACCTTAACTACCAAAGTTGTTAAAAAATTCAATACCAAACTAGCAAAAGAATTAATTAACAAATCCCCTGAATCTATTGACGATCTACTCGAT
>CAZXCT010000099.1:0-3603 GCA_964639395.1 uncultured Bifidobacterium sp. | reverse complement strand
AATAGCACCTTGCGCATGCGCAGCGCCTGAGATGATATTAACCATTGGCATCGGCAGAGTTGGGCTTTCGTTAATTTGTGAAGCAAAGTATTGATAGGGGGTTTGCTTTTGCACTTTTGCTGCTAAAAGATTTGCCGCGACGCTGGTAGCAGTCATAACGTGAGTGCCATATTTTGTTTGTGAGGCTGGGCCATCAATTTGATCCAAAATTTCATCTACTTGATCAGAATTTTTACTAATTAATTCTTTGGCTAATTCGTTATTAAATTTATCAACGATCATAAGAGTTAGCGTGTCTGGGTAATTTCTAGATGATCCATCGCGAATAACAGGGATTTCTCTACCGCCGGTTGAAGCGCCAGCTGGTGCAACCACAACTACTGATTCATCTTGCGCGGATAGTTTTACTGCGACAGTTGCCTCACCTCGTGAATCGAGTGCAACCCAACTTTGAGCAGAAGTTATTTTCATGTTACCTCTAAGAATATTGACTCTATTTCGTCAAAAATATTTGAGGTTTGTGAAGTCAATAAATACTTGGCTATTTGTTCAGCAATAGTTTTTTCTTTTTCGGTTAAATAGGTAGCAGGGGATTTACCTATCACTCGCGCCAGTAAAATCGCCCCTAAATAGTTTTGCCAGTTTTCTGTCTTTAAAGCCGTGTCTACTAGGTTTAAATAAGTTTCATTAAAGGCTTTTGCCGCTCGAATAAATAACTCTCGCTGTTTTGGTTTATGAGTGGCTTTAAGTATTAGATGGGTCAAAAAATAAGTTTGATCAAATACCCCAAGCCCTAGGTGGGCAACCTCGGCATCTATTACCCAATATTTATTTGATTCTTCGGTGCTGGCTAAGACATTTTTAGGTGAAAAATCCCCATGCACCAAGCAGTTTGAATTCGTTTCAAGATTATCTGCTAATTCTAAAAGAATTTCTTTAAACTCTGGCCGCAGTTGCGCGCAATAGCGATGAAATGGGTGGGTGCGCAATTGTTTAAGGCGTTCTTTATTGTCAAATATTTTTGGCAAGTTTGCTAATTCTGTAGTCTGGTTATGCCAGCTAGCTAAAGTTTTTGCTAAGTCGGTCACTAAATCAATAAACCATTCAGGGTTTATTTCTTGAGTTTCTAGTAAGTATTTTCTTAAATCTACCCAAGATTCATCCGCGGCAGTTATAACTAATTTATTTTCTATAAATGCAATTACTTCAGGAAGGTGTTGCGGGGTAATAGTGTGATGTAGTTTTAGTGCTTCGACTTCTGCAATTGACCGGGTGGTATCAGCCAGCCATGTTGCCTCAGTTTTTAACTGGGCAAGAGCTGATTTAACAACTAGTTTTTTAGATAGATCGTACACAAAAAATACATCACTAGAAACGCCACCTTCTAAACTTTCGATTGTTGCGTTTGGTGATACTAATTTGTTATCGACAAGCAGTTTCAACGTAGTTGCTTTGTCGCTATCGCTCATTGTTCGAGTGCAACCGCCACTTGCATTGTTAAACCACAATCGATAGTGATGCTGGTACCAGTGATTGCGCTTGCTTCATCTGAAGCCAAGAACATACAAAGGTTTGCCATATCTTGCGGGGTTTGTAATCTGCCTAGCGGATGATCTTTGGCCCATTGCTTTAAAACATCATCTGCGGTTTTGGTGCCCGTGGCTGCTTGTTCTGCACCTTGACGCAACATCGGCGTATCGGTTGAGCCCGGGGCTATTGCAATAACTCTGATGTTGTCTTTAGCGTGATCCATTGCCAAAGTGCGAGTCATGGCTATTACAGCACCTTTTGATGCGGTGTAGCCAACAACTTGCGTTTGTGAAACAAATGCTTGAACTGAAGAGAAATTTAAAATACTGCCTTTGCCACGCTTTTTGATGTGAGGGATACCAAATTTACTTGTTAAAAAAATTGCTTTGGTATTTACATTCATTAAGTCATCCCAGTCTTTTTCACTGAGTTCTTCTGCTGTGCCGTAGCGAATAATCCCAGCGGCATTGACAATTATGTCTAGCCCACCAAATTTTGCGACAACTTCGCTAACAGCTTTTTCAACATCTACTAATAATCCAACATTTGCTTTAACCCCGTGGGCTTTACCGCCAGCATCAGTAATTGTTTTTACATTTTGATCTAGGGCTGCTTGATCCCAATCTAATAGTCCAACTGCTGCGCCTTCTTTAGCAAAGTTTTGTGCGATTGATTCGCCCATTCCTTTACCGGCACCTGTAACAATCACGACTTTTCCGGTGAAACGATTTGCCATAATTACCCCCTTAGTAAACCTAGATTAGTAAACGGTACGACCGCCACTCGAGTCAAATACGAACCCAGTTGTAAAAGAGCAAGCCGGTGAACAGGCGTAGGCAATGGTGTTTGCTACTTCTTCAGGCTCACCCACACGTCCCATAGGGATTTTGCTGATGGTGTATTTCAAAACTTCATCTGGTTGATCGGCAATCATTTGGGTTCTGATTACAGCGGGTGCGATGGCATTAATTGTTACGCCGGTTTCGGCATACTCTTTACCCATCCCTTTTACGATTCCGATTAACCCGGCTTTACTGGCGTTGTATGGGCTCATGTTTGGATTGCCATCCTTGCCAGCCATCGAAGCAATGTGGACGATGCGTCCCCACTTATTTGGCACCATTACTTTGAATAGTTCTTGACTAAAGACAAATGCACCGCGCAAATTAATAGAAAGCGTTAAATCAAAATCTGCTAAATCAACTTCATGAGCTTTTTTACCCAATGGGCCAGTAATGCCAGCACAGTTAACGCCGATGTCAACAGATCCATGTGTTTTTTTGGTTGATGAAACTAAATTTCTAACTGAATCTGGATCTGACATGTCGCAGCTGGTGGCAGAGACGTTGAAGCCTTGAGCTTTAAATTCTTGAACTACCTTTTCTAAAGTTGCGCTATCACGATCTGAGGCAACCACAGTGGCACCGCGTTCGCAAAGTACTGCAACTGTTGCTTTACCTATACCGCTAGCGGCTCCGGTAACGATAGCGATTTTGTTATCGACTCTAAATTGATCTTCACTCATTAGCTCTTCTTTTCGTAGTTAGATACAAAGGTACGGCGTTCCCAACCTTCACTAAAAAGATCGAGTCTGCCGAAGGTGCGAGGGTGGGCCTCACAAACTTCACGGTTAAGTTCTACCCCTAAACCTGGTTTAGTTGGTAATTCAAAACAACCATCCGCCGGGTTAACATAAGGTGCACCAGTAACAATTTCACTAACCCATGGGTCTGCAAAATCATTAAAGTGTTCTAATACTTTTAGATTTGGTGCAGCAATTGAAAAATGTAAAGCAGCTGCAGTACCGATTGGCCCGCAAACATTATGTGGGGCTAACACAACGTTGTAAGCATCTGTCCAACCCATAAGTTTTTGCATTCCAGTTATTCCGGCGTGATGCGTTAAATCGATTTGGACTATATCTATAACGCCTGCTTCAAGAAACGGAATCAATTCTTGCGAATGATGAATCCGCTCACCAGTAGCAATTGGTAGGTGAGTGTTTTGTCGAAGTGTTTTCATGCCATGAATATCCATTGGTAAAACTGGCTCTTCTAACCAACCAGGATTTAT
>CAZXCT010000098.1:0-3781 GCA_964639395.1 uncultured Bifidobacterium sp. | reverse complement strand
ATGGCTACGACGGTGTTGTAGCAAAAATTAATTTAAAAAACTCTTCTATTGCAAGTCAAGAATTAGATCGGCTAGTAAGAGTTGAAGCCGGTGTTGTGTGGGATGAATTTGTAGAAGAGATGGTTGAAAATGGATTTAGTGGGCTAGAAAACCTTTCAGGAATCCCTGGGTTAGTCGGCGCCGCACCAATTCAAAATATCGGGGCCTATGGGCAAGAAGTTTCACATTTAATTGAATATGTAAATGTGGTTGATCTGAGCACAGGTAAATGGAGAAAATTAGATAATAAAGAACTTAAATTTGGCTATAGAACCAGTGCCTTAAAAACTAAAGAATTTAACGCAATTGTTGAATCAGTTGAATTTAGATTAAAAGCAACATCAGTTTCAACCTTAACGAGTTATCAAGAGCTGGCTTCACATTTGGCTATTGCGCCGGGTGCGAGTGCATCGGTTAAAGATATTCGTAAGGCCATCATAGAAATCAGAAAAAATAAAGGAATGGTTTTAGATTATTTTGATCATGACACTTGGAGTGTTGGGTCATTTTTTACTAATCCGATTGTGTCAATTGAAAAAATACCAGCGGGGGCAGTTAGCTTTTCACTTGATGAAACGCTAGCAAAAATTAGTGCCGCCTGGTTAATTGAACAAGCAGGATTCACTAAAGGGTTTGCGCACAAATCTGTAGCAATTTCAAATAAGCATACGCTGGCGCTAACGAATCCAGGGATCGGTACGACTGCTGATTTATTAGAGTTAGCAAAAATGATTCAAGATGGTGTGATAGCAAAATACGGCATTAAACTTGATGTTGAACCTACGATTATCGGTAGTGAATTTTAAGCAAAAAGTTTTTGCAGGCGACTAACGCCTTCAACTAAATCACTGTCACCTAAGGCATAACTCATTCGCACGTATCCAGGTGTACCAAAAGCCTCACCCGGGACTAAAGCCACGTTTGCTTCATCGAGCGCAATTTCAGCAAGTTGTAGTGAAGAAGTTATGGTGGTTGAATTAATTTTTTTACCAATTAAGCCTTTGACGGACGGGTAAGCATAAAAAGCCCCGCCTGGCATCGGGCAATTAACACCATCGATTTCGTTTAACATTTTTACCATGGTTTGTCTACGCTTATCAAAAGCCACCAACATGGTTTGCACGATGTCTTGTGGGCCTTCAATTGCAGCTAAAGCGGCACGTTGCGCGATATTACTTACGTTGCTAGTCATGTGCGATTGCAGATTAATACTGGCTTTTGTGAACTCTTTTGGCCCAATCGTCCAACCTACTCGCCAACCAGTCATTGCATAAGTTTTAGCAACCCCAGAAACAATTACACAATGATTTTTTAATTCTGGAACCAAATTGAGTATCGATGCAAACTCGTTACCCGGATAAATTAAGTGTTGATAAATCTCATCAGTCATAACCCAGATCCCGTGCTTAAGAGCCCATTTGCCGATAGCTTGAATCTCATCTGGGGTGTAAACCGCGCCAGTGGGATTTGAAGGGGAGGCAAAAATTAACATTTTTGTTTTTAAGGTACGTGCTTTTTCTAATTCTTTAACTGTTACCTTGTAGTTAGTAGTTTCATCGCTCATTACAATTTTTGAAACACCGCCAAAAACCCCAACAACCTCAGGATAAGTAACCCAGTAAGGCGCTTGAATTATTACTTCATCACCTGGATTAATTAATGTTGCCATGGTATTAAAAATGGCTTGTTTGCCACCATTAGTAACTACAACTTGATCTGCGCTAACTTCGATTCCATCATCACGACTAGTGGCAACGGCAATTGCACTTCGCAATTCTGCAATTCCGCTAGCGGGGGTATAGCGATGGTTAGCCGGATTGTCTGCGGCAATTTTTGCTGCTTCAACTACGTGTGCGGGGGTAGGAAAATCTGGCTCACCTGCGCCAAATCCAATCACGGGATTTCCGGCAGCTTTTAAGGCTTTAGCTTTGGCATCTACTGCCAATGTTGCGGACTCTGCGATCTTGGCAACCCTCGTCGAAATATCACTCATGGGTCAATATTGTCACTATGTATATAGTCATTTGAATATAGGTCTTAACCCGCCCGAAAACCCTAAATTCCCTTACCCGTAAACTCTTACGAGCGCTAAAGACGCTGTGCGCGAGCATGCCTTCAACTGGGCATAGGGGTGTGGCGCAATTGGTAGCGCACCGGTCTCCAAAACCGGCGGTTGCAGGTTCAAGTCCTGTCGCCCCTGCCAATAAAAACACAAAAAAGAAGGAACAAAAGTGAGCGAAGCGACGCCAACTACCGTTGAGGGTAGCAATATATTTTCGCGCGCCGCTAACTTTTTGCGCCAAGTTATTGCTGAACTTAAGAAAGTTGTTTGGCCAACTAAATCTCAACTATTTAATTACACCGTCGTGGTTTTGGTTTTTGTAGTAATTGTGGCTTTAATCATTGCAGCGTATGACTTTATTTTCACCCAACTAGCAATACTTATATTCGGATAACAAGGCAAAGGATTATTGATCGTGACTGAATCTCCGTTTTCACACAGCCAAGATACTGTGGCGCCTGTGGAGCCAATTGAAATTACACAAGACGTTGTCGAAGAAGTGACAGAAGAAGTGATTGCAAGCGTTGAGGCGACAGAAGAAGTTGCAGCAGAAGTAGCTGAGGCTGTGGCAGTAGAAGAGATTGAAGAAGATCCAATCACTGCGTTTGCTGAAAAAATGCGAATTTTGCCAGGTGACTGGTATGTAGTGCATTCTTATGCTGGTTTTGAAAATCGGGTAAAAGGAAATATTGAAAACAGAATTAACTCATTAAATATGGAAGATTACATTTATCAAGTAGAAGTACCAATTGAAGAAGTTACTGAAATTAAACAAGGACAAAGAAAACAAATTAGAAGAAATAAATTCCCGGGATATGTTTTGGTAAGAATGGATTTAACAGATGAATCATGGGGAGCGGTAAGGCACACACCAGGTGTTACTGGCTTTGTGGGACATGCTCACACCCCATCACCATTAAGTTTGCCTGAAGTAGTTGCAATCTTGGCTCCGAAGCCTGAAAAGAAAATTGTTACCGGCGCTGGCGGACAAACCACCACAATTAAAGAAGTTAGCGTGGTTGATTTTGCGGTAGGCGATTCAGTAACAGTTATCGATGGGCCTTTTGCAACCCTGCAAGCTACCATCAGTGAAATAAATGCTGATTCACAAAAAGTTGTTGGCCTAGTTGAGATCTTTGGCCGCGAAACTCCGGTAGAACTCGGCTTTAACCAAGTGCAAAAGAACTAGTAGAGGAAAAGAAATGGCACCGAAGAAAAAGGTAATTGGCTTAATTAAATTACAAATTCAAGCTGGCGCAGCGAATCCCGCCCCACCAGTAGGCCCAGCGCTTGGTCAACATGGTGTAAACATCATGGACTTTTGCAAGGCTTACAACGCAGCCACCGAATCACAAAAGGGTCAGATCGTACCGGTAGAAATTACAGTTTATGAAGATCGCTCGTTTGACTTCGTTACCAAAACTCCACCTGCCTCTCGATTACTTTTGAAGGCTGCGGGAATTGAAAAGGGCACTGACAATCCACTTTTAAATAAGGTAGGCAAAGTGACTTCAGCGCAAGTACGTGAAATCGCTGAAACTAAAATGAAAGACCTAAATGCAAACGATGTTGACGCGGCAATGAAAATTGTGGCAGGAACCGCCCGTTCCATGGGCATCGTTGTTGAGGGATAAGTAAGAACTAAGAAAGCGTGGGAGGGCCGAACTGCGGCTCGCTAAC
>CAZXCT010000097.1:0-3943 GCA_964639395.1 uncultured Bifidobacterium sp. | reverse complement strand
GCCGAGAAGAAACGTCACGAAATTTAACAACTTGAATTACTCAAACCAAAAATCGCGGTGTTAGACGAAACTGATTCAGGACTTGACGTTGATGCTCTCAGAATTGTTTCTGAAGGAATCAATAGAACAGTGGAACGCAACAATACTGGTGTTTTGTTAATTACTCACTACACCAGAATTTTGCGTTACGTAAAGCCTGACAAAGTAAGCGTTTTTGTTGATGGAAAGGTTATTGAAACCGGCGGTCAAGAATTAGCTGAAGAACTAGAGACAAACGGATATGTGAAATTCACTAAGGCATCCGCCTCAGTATGACTCTAATTTCTCAGAAAATCGCGCTTGATGTGAGGAGCATCAGGCGCGACTTTCCTATTTTAGAAGTAAAGATGAGAAATAATAAAGATTTAGTTTATTTAGACAGTGCTGCTACCAGTCAAAAACCAAATTCGGTTTTGCAGGCAGAAGCGCGATTTTACGAACAAGTAAATTCTGGTGTTCATCGTGGGGCGCATTACCTGGCTGAATTAGCAACTGATCAATACGAAACTGCTCGCGCCAAAGTGGCAAATTTTGTTGGAGCTAAACCTGAACAGTTAGTTATTACTAAAAATGCCACCGAGTCGTTAAATCTTTTAGCTTATGCGTTTGCAACTCAAAACAGTAGTTTGTTGTTAAAACCAGGTGATGAAATTCTTGTTACTGAAATGGAACACCACGCAAATTTGGTTCCATGGCAACAGGTGGCCGAGAAAACTGGTGCCAAACTGAGATGGATTCCGATTACACCCGCGGGGGAACTAGATTTATCAAACATAAGCGAATTAATTAATAAAAAAACTAAAGTAGTTTCTTTCACGCACATGAGTAACGTGTTGGGAACGATTACACCAGTGGTCCAGATTGCCTCGTTAGCTAAAAGTGTTGGGGCAAAAGTATTTCTTGATGCCTGCCAGTCCGTTCCACATATGAGAGTTGATTTTGCTACTTTAAATGTTGACGCGATTGTTTTTAGCGCTCACAAAATGCTCGGCCCCTTAGGGGTTGGGATGCTAGTGGCCACTGAAGAATTGCTGGACGAAATGCCACCCTTTCTAACCGGGGGATCAATGATTGAAATGGTTTCAATGGATAAATCTACCTTCGCTAAAGCGCCAAAAAAGTTTGAAGCGGGGACACCAAATGCTGCTGGGATTGTTGCAACAGCGGCAGCAGTTGATTATTTAAACAAAATCGGGATGAATAATATTCAAGCGCACGAAGAACACCTAACTGAATATCTTTTAGCTGGATTAGCTCAAATGCCAGGGGTGCAAGTTTTTGCTCCCAACCTTATTGAACGCGGCAGTCCTGTTTCTTTTGCTGTTGCTGGGGTTCACCCACATGATGTTGGTCAAGTGTTAGATGACGACGGGATTGCTATTCGGGTGGGACACCACTGTGCCTGGCCCTTAATGAAGAAATTGAATGTAACTGCCACTAGTCGAGTAAGTACATATCTATACAACGAGCAAAGTGAGATTGATGCTCTCCTGACCTCCTTGGAGCGAGTGCGATCCTTCTTCGGAGTTAAATAATGCAATTACAAAGTCTTTATCAAGAAGTGATTTTAGATCACTACCGTAACCAACGCGGCAAGGGTTTGCGAGGAGACTATCAAGCAGAGTCTCATCAGGTTAACCCAACTTGTGGTGATGAAATAACATTGCGAGCACACTTAGCTAAAGATAAAAAAACTATTTTAGATATTTCATATGAATCAACTGGCTGCTCAATTAGTCAAGCTTCCGCTAGCGTATTATTTGAACAAGTAAAAGGTGTATCGATCATAGAATTTGAAAAAATATTTAATGAATATCATGCAATGATGCAAAGTCAAGGAAAGTTAGAGGCCAATGAAGATCTCATTGGTGACGGAGTTGCTTTTATTGGAGTAGCCCAATATCCAGCTAGAGTAAAATGTGCTTTGCTAGCTTGGATGGCAGCCAAAGACGCGATCGGAAAGGCGGCGCTGTGAGCAGTATTGAAACAAGTTCAAAACAAGAAGACGTTTTAGAGGCGCTTCATGACGTAGTTGATCCTGAATTAGGTATCAATGTGGTGGATCTAGGACTGATTTATGGAGTAGAGGTCGCTGAAGATGACGTAGCGACCATCGATATGACCTTAACATCAGCGGCCTGTCCTTTAACTGACGTGATTGAAGACCAAACCCGCTCGGCCTTAGATGGATTGGTGAAGGATTTTAAAATTAATTGGGTCTGGCTCCCACCTTGGGGTCCTGAGAAGATTACTGACGAGGGTCGGCAAATGCTTAGGGCGTTAGGCTTTAACCTCTAAGGAATCCATTGAGCCAAATGCAACCTTGGGAGATGTATCGCTCTCTCACCAGGGATAGAAGTGTCCTAAACCAAAAGCTCGGCAAGGTTACCGGCAAGCGAATTTTGGGGTACGCCAAACCTTTTCATCGGGATTTTTATTTTTTAGTAGTACTAGTCACCGTTGATGCCTTTTTAATTGTGGCGCAGCCTTTACTCTTCCGACAAATCATTGACGAGGGAATTTTAAAAGCTAACACCGGAGTAGTTATAACAAGCGCGGGACTGGTGGCAATTTTGGCACTCTTTTCTGGACTTTTTAGCATCGTGGAGCGTTGGTACTCAGCAAGAATTGGCGAAGGATTAATTCTGAATTTAAGAAGCCAAGTTTTTGATTCAGTGCAACGTCAACCGGTAGCTTTTTTTACTCGTTCCCAAACTGGTTCTCTAATTTCTAGATTAAATAATGACGTAATTGGGGCCCAACAAGCTTTTACCTCCACCTTGAGTGGAATTCTCTCAAACTTTATCGCTTTAATCGTGGTAATTGGCACAATGCTGGTTTTAAATTGGCAAATAACTTTAGGCGCCTTGATTTTAGTGCCATTATTTTTGGTTCCAGCTCGGCTTTTAGGTAGAAAACTCCAGGCCTTGACGCGAGAGCAAATGAATTTTAATGCTGATATGAATCAACAAATGAGTGAGAGATTTAATGTCTCTGGTGCTTTATTGATAAAGCTATTTGGAAATTATCAAAGTGAAACAAAGATTTTTAGCGACCGGGCCACTTCGGTAAGAGACATCGGAATCAAAATTGCCATGGCAAATCGAATTTTTATTATTTCACTCACCCTGGTGGCCACTTTGGCTACTGCGCTGGTTTATGGATTTGGTGGAGTGCTAACTATTAATGAAACAATTACCCTAGGCACGCTGTTGGCCTTGACAGCGCTTTTAGGACGCCTTTATGGCCCTTTAACGGCACTTTCTAATATTCGAGTCGACGTGATGACCGCGCTTGTGTCATTTGATAGGGTTTTTGAGATTCTTGATTTAAAAAATCCTATAGCTGAGCCAAATAATCCCAAAAATTTACCAAGTGGCGAATTAGGGATTGAATTTAAAAACGTTAATTTAACTTACTCAGATTCAGAGCTAACTTTAGAAACACTCGGTTCTAAAAATGTTCAGACCCAACAAGATTTAACTGAAGCTTTGCAAGATATCAATTTGACTATTGAGCATGGCTCAACGGTTGCGCTAGTAGGACCAAGTGGGGCCGGTAAATCTAGTTTGACGGGACTCGTGACTCGACTTTATGACGTGAGTGAGGGCGAAGTTTTGATTGGTGGTGTGAATGTTAAAGATTTGTCGACCTCACTTCTGCGAGGTGAAATTGGAGTGGTCTCGCAAGAACCGCACCTGTTTCATGATTCCATTGAAAATAACTTGCTCTTAGCTAAACCAGATGCAACACCTGAAGAGTTATCTGAATCTTTAAAATTAGCCCAACTTTATGATTTTGTTAAAAATTTACCTGCTGGCCTAGAAACCGTGGTGGGTGATAGAGGGCATAGATTAAGTGGCGGCGAAAAACAACGCTTAGCTATTGCCCGGGTTTTTTTAAA
>CAZXCT010000096.1:0-3969 GCA_964639395.1 uncultured Bifidobacterium sp. | reverse complement strand
GTTTGTAAAACCTCAAGCAAATTAATGCCATGTGGGGCAGAGTAAGCCCGATCAAAATTCTCAATACCGGCTTGCTCCAAAGTAGAGAATATGCCCCCGCCATCATTGTCAACAATTATAAAATGCAAATTTATTGCACTCTCACCTTTTGGTAGAGCAAAACCTGGTAGATCATAAATTGTTGCCACATCACCCAATAGGCAATAATGTGCGCGCGCTGGCTCTGTTAAGGCTAAACCAAAGGCGGTTGACACCACACCATCGATTCCATTTACTCCACGATTCATACTTAGCGTAATACCACGCTCAGATAATTCTTGTGCAACTTCAGCGCAAAGCATCAGTTCAAAATCTCGTGCCGACAAACTTGAGCTTAAATGTAAATGTGAATTGTCTAGGATATTACTGAATATATTTTTTACGACCCGCAACAAATCTGGCTGAACTTGCTTTCTATTTGTAACTACCGGCTCAGTTTTTTTATTAAGCGCAGTCCATTTACCTACCCAAGCATTTTCAGAATTTGCCAATGGTAATTTTGCTAATCTTTCACTAACAATCTCCCCAGTAACTTTATCTAGTGCACTTGGATTTGCGATGTAAATTTTTCTCGCTGTTTTGTTGATTAAACTAGCAACTGCCCGAGATAGTCCTACTCGTCCAACTAATAATAAAACTTCTGGATTAAATTCTTCACCCAATAAAGGTAACACTGCTGGGTGATGGCTGACTTTATTTTTATAAGCCAAGCTCGGTGCCTCAGCCACCAGCGGCCAATTTAATGCCGTTGCTAGCTCATTCACATATTCATCACTCGCCAAGTTTGAAGCCCCAGCAATAATTAATCCTTTTTTATTAATAAAGTCTGCTGGTAATTCGATTAATTCGTGTTCAAAGAATTTAAATTTCCCAACTTCTTCAAACCAAAAATCCTCTGTTGGCACCAGTGGCTCAGCCAAATGAATATTTAGGTGCATTGGTCCAGGTGATTTTGCTAAATCGTCTAAAAATTTTAAAGTTGATTTTTGCCACTTGCTGCTTGTGCCACTATCACTATCTAAAATAAGTCTTTGGTCAGTTACTTTGCTAAATATTGCATCTTGCTCGATGGTTTGATTTATTCCGGTATTGATTAATGCTTTAGGGCGGTCTGCGGTAATAGCGATTAACGGGATGTTGCTATAGCGCGCTTCTATTAATGCCGGCAATAGATTTGCAACTGCCGTACCAGACGTGCAAACCACCACTGCTGGCTCATTAAATTTCAAGGCCATGCCTAGTGCAACAAATGCGGCAGATCTTTCATCTAATCTCACCGCTAAATTAATTAAATTATTTTGCTGTGCCTTAACTAATGCTAAAGATAACGGCCCATTACGAGATCCCGGCGCAATCACAAAATTTTTGATACCGCGCATTAATAATGCATTAATTACACTTTGGGCACATTGCACCGAACTAGGATTCACTCACTGCCCTTCTAGCTGTAATAATTCAAAATAAGCGGCTTCCAGTTGCCTGAATAACTTACCAACTCGTTCTTCACTTGGTGTGATAATGGCTTGTGGTTCAACTCTAGTTACTAATATCTCACCCTTACTTGCAACTAACGGGTTGTTAATCACATCTTGACTAATCAGCGAACCAGTTGCCGCACCGGCCGGTAAGTCACTAAACCAACTTGCACATAGCGTCGTTAAGTAAAGCCCCACCGAAGAATCAAAACTTCCAGAGATAACAACAGGTTTTTGACTGGCTTTTGCGATTAGTTCAACTCTTTTAAATCCACCCAATGGGATTGGTTTTAATATCCAATAATCTGCCCAAGAGTATTCATTAAGCCACGCTAAATCAGTGGCATTTAGCTGCAGTCGAATTGTTTCATCAATTGCAATTGGATATTTTTTTTGTATTTCTTTAAGTATCTTACTGTCGCTACTGGGCTCTTCTAAGTATTCAATTTTATAATCAGACAAAGCCGCTAGGTAATCTTTTACTTTTTCTAATTTAAGTGTTTGATTAAAATCAATTCTAAATACTGCATCGTTTCTTATTGCCAACACATCGGTTAGTTTTTTTATATCAGCCGCAGTGTCTTCGCCGTTAAATTTAACTTTTATAGTTTTTGCGCCAACCGCAGCCACTACTTCAGCTAGCTTTAATTGATCCATGGTGGGCACAATGGCGTTTACTAAAACTTTTTCGGTTTTAGGGGCTGGTAAATTCCCCCAACCCATTTCAATCGCAGCCTGAAGCCAGCGGGCTTGATGTGTTATTGGATGATGTGCAAACGGGGCAAATTCACCCCAGCCTTGTGGGCCCGGCAAAAGTAAACCAAATCTTGCACTTTCACTATTGAGGGCAAACTTTAAATTTATCTGAAAAGGTTTTGCACCTTTCATCAAATCAACAAGCGAAGGAATGCTCACGGTCTACGTGGAAACTTTTTAAAATCTGGTTTACGTTTTTCTTTGTAAGCATTGCGTCCTTCTTGCGCTTCTTCACTCATGTAGTAAAGCAACGTTGCGTCCCCGGCTAGTTGCTGAACACCAGCCATGCCGTCGTCTGCCGCGTTAAAGGCAGCCTTAAGTAGCCGTAACGAAAGTGGGGATTGTTCTAATAAAGTTTTTGCCCAAGTGACTGTTTCTTTCTCTAAATTTTTTAGTGACACAACAGCGTTTACCAATCCCCAATCCAGCGCTTGTTGTGCGTCATACTGTCGCGTCATAAACCATATTTCTTTTGCGCGCTTTAAGCCAATTTGTCTTGCTAGCAAACTAGATCCATACCCTCCGTCAAACGAACCAACCTTGGGGCCGGTCTGTCCAAATTTTGCGTTATCAGCAGCGATTGTTAAATCACAAACAACATGTAATACATGTCCGCCGCCAATGGCATATCCCGCAACCATTGCGATTACTGGTTTTGGTAATCGACGTATTTGCACTTGTAAATCTAAAACATTTAACCGACCAATTCCTTTATTAGCGATTTCATCATCACCTAGGTAGCCGTCATCGCCACGAATTGACTGATCCCCGCCCGAACAAAAAGCTAGATCACCCTTTCCGCACAAAATGATCACACCAATTTCTGAATCATCTCTCGCCATTTCAAAAGCTTGAATAAGTTCTTTTACGGTTTGGGGCCTAAAGGCATTGCGCTTTGTTGGGCGGTTAATTGTAATTTTGGCAATTTGCTCAGCTGTTTCATATTCAATGTCTTGCCACTCGCCTTGGGGCTGCCAATTTAGGGCAGGCTCCACTGTAGAAAGGTGTGGATCTGGCTTACTCATTTTCGAAATGTTCCTCGCTTTAGGCTTAAGACCTAATGTTGTCACAACCCTTAAATGTGCACCTGGCTAAGCCACTATTTGCCAGTGTTAGCGCCTTAGCCGACGGAGTTAAAGCGGCCTTAGCGCATGAGATTGCATTGGCAATCGCGCCGGCGTCTGAAGGCGAGCTGCAAAATAAATACCTAACCGCGCTTAATCTAGATAAACCAACTGAATTTGAAGACACCGCAATAGCGTTGTGCACCAGTGGCTCCACCGGTAATCCCAAAGCTGTTGAAATTTCTCGCAATTCACTAATCGCTAATCATGAAATTATTAAGTCAAAATTAAATGGCACTGCGCATTGGGTGCTGGCAATAAATCCCGCATTTGTCGGGGGGTTAACAGTTTTAAGTCGAGGCATATTAGATGGTGGCTGGACGTACGCCTTAACAGAAACCGGAAAGTTCAATGTCGATACTTTCTCACAGGCAGCCTTAACTGCTGCCCAAGCTAATCCCACTATTAGAACTTCGTTAGTTTGGGCGCAAGTAATACAACTAGTTAACAGCGAAAAACTTGAAACTTTAAAAATGTTTAATGCAATTTTGGTCGGGGGCTCAAAAGTAGACACCCAACAATTTGAAGAGCTTAAGGCGCTAGGTATTAATTTAATTAGCACCTACGGAATGACT
>CAZXCT010000095.1:0-3982 GCA_964639395.1 uncultured Bifidobacterium sp. | reverse complement strand
TTGGCACGCACTGCTTCTGCTGCTTGTAGCAGTGCCGATTTTTCTTTTTCGGTTAATTTAGTTTCGACCACTGAAATAATTCCTGATTTACCAAGTTTGGCTTCTACCCCGAGATAAACACCGCTGATGCCATATTCGCCATCAACCCAAGCACAAACTGGCATCACGGCAGCCGAATCTTCAATTACTGCTTTTGCCATTCGTGCGGCGGCAGCACTGGGTGCGTAATAGGCAGATCCCGTTTTAAGCAACGCCACAACTTCTGCCCCACCATTACGAGTGCGTTCAACTAACTCTTCAATTTCACTTTCACTCAAAAGTTCAGTCAAGGGTTTTCCGTTTACACTCGACTGACTAGGCACCGGAACCATGGTTTCACCGTGAGATCCCAGCGTTAAAGTTTTAACTTGTGAAACTGGAACTGATAATTTTTCTGCAACAAAATTAGTAAAGCGTGCCGTATCGAGCATGCCGGCTTGACCTAACACTCGCTGCTTGTCAAAACCTGTCGCCAGCTGCGCAAGTGCAGTCATCTCGTCTAATGGATTTGAAACAACTATTACCACCGCAGTTGGGGCGTGCTTTGCAACGTTTTCTGCAACCTGACGAACAATTTTTGCATTTGTATCAATTAAATCCATCCGGCTCATTCCCGGTTTACGAGGTAGGCCAGCGGTGATGATTACTACGTCAGAATCTTTTATTACTTCATACCCTGCACCAGTTGGGCTTGTGGTTTGCCCAATTACTTTAGTTTCAAATCCCTCAACTGGTCTTGACTGATTCATGTCTAAGGCGAGGCCTTCAGCTTTACCCTCGACTACATCCGTCAAAACTACAGTTTCAAAAATGTCATATTCTGCTAGACGCATTGCGGTAGTGGAGCCATAAAATCCAGCGCCGACCACTGTTACTTTGCCGCTTCTTGGCATGGGTTTCAGATCCCCTCAGTATTGAATGATTGATTTGATTACCTGCCCAATCTTAATGGCAGCAAAAAATCTTCTAAGCAGGGACGACTATGGCAAAAACCACAAGCGCGATTGTAAAAGTAAGTAAAATAGCACCATCTAGCGCTCTGTGTCTTACCGCCAACCAACCAACCGCAAAGCGAGAGAAAGTTAATCTAAAAAATGTGGCCAGTGCCAATGCCCCCGCCAAGATATAGGTACCGATTCTAAAATCTGTGATGTTAGCAACTAATAATCCAGCAACCGCAATAGAAATTACTAACAAACTCGGATATTGTCTTTTAAATAATCGAAGATATCTGTTTTCAATAGCAGGATTCTCATTGACACTAACTAATCTTATTTTTGCACCGTTGGCATTTGCTTCAGAATGAGCTGGCTGATTCATATGAAAAGGCTACCTCAAATCACTTGCTAAATAGACCGCCACCAGCACCAAGATTGCCCCACTAATTAACTGCCACCCCAAATTTATGTCAATTAAGAAATAATCCAGACCAATTGCAGTTAGCAGCTGACCACTTATTGTTGCTAGCGTGAATACTAGAAGTCCAATTTCTTTTACTAGCCAACTGGCCATTAAGACGAAAATTGCACCAAGCGGACCAGCAAAATAAAGCCATACTTCTTGAGGGAACTTAGGCCACGGTCTATCAAACAAATGCAAAACAAATACAAATAAGAAACCAAAAAATACTGCAATCGGAAAATTAACGAAAGTTGCAACTTGACTAGTTGATTTACTCGTTAAGTTTGAATTGAAGGCAAGTTGCAATACTTGTGAAACACCTGCTACCGCCACCAATAGCAAAGCAATAAAAGGGATTTTTTCTGTCGGAGCAAAGCCGGCTAGTGCTACGGCAATTACTGCCAAAATCGCAGCAGCAACTCGCTTAAAGCTCATCGAATACTTACGCGCACTACCAAAACCAATTCGATCAACTGTCAAACTTGTTAGGTTTGTTGAGGCGACGATGCCGATAGTAAATAAGCCAGTCCCGATGGCTGCAACTGAATAGGCAGAGGTTGCAACATAAATTGCTCCAAAGCACCCGCCTAGTAGTAACCAAATAGAGATCTGGCCACTAGAAATATTTTGAAATAGTTTTTTTAACTCAAATCTGAATTTAAATGATAATAAGAAAAAACTCACAACTATTAAGGCGCCGAGATTAGAAATCAGCCCCGCCCACAAACTATCTGACATGGCTTGAGTTAGTGCACCACTGATGAATGCTTGCAGCGCGACTAATCCCCCGGCAAAAAATGCAATTACAACTGAAGTTAGTTTTCGTTCTGATTTAGTGTGAAAAATGGCGCATCCCAGTGGTGTACATTGAAATACCCGCTTGCTGTGCGCGTGCGATAACTTCATCATCGTTTTTTGATCCGCCTGGATGTACCACCGCCTTAACTCCAGCTTCAACAAGAACTTCAAAAGCATCCAAAAAAGGAAAGAAAGCATCTGAAGCACAAACCGCGCCTCGCGCCCGTTCGCCGGCTCGGCTTACCGCTAAGCGAGCAGCATCAACTCGATTCACTTGTCCCATGCCAATGCCAACTGCCGCAGTATTTTTTGCTAGCAAAATTGCATTTGATTTTGGCGCTCTCACCGCACGAAAAGCAAATTCTAAATCCGCCAAATCATCACTACCTAAAGCTGGCCCGGCAACGAGTTGCCAATTCTCTGGCTCATCGTGATAAACCGAGACATTATCGACCGACTGCATTAGTACACCACCTGAAATAGTGCGCCATTCAACTCTGTGCCCGGGGTGAGGGCCCGCTACTTGCAATAAACGTAAATTCTCTTTTTTACTCAATACTTTCAGCGCCGCCTCATCAAATCCCGGCGCAACAATCACTTCAAAAAATATTTCAGATATTTGCGCTGCTGCGGCTTCATCAATAAATCGATTGCTGGCAACTACTCCACCAAATGCACTGACTTCATCAGTCTTAAAGGCTTTACTAAATGCAGTTGCTAAATCTGTCGCAATGGCAATGCCGCATGGATTAGCGTGCTTGATAATTGCAACACATGGCTCAGGGTGATCAAACGCCGCTCGTCGGGCAGCATCTGAGTCAACATAATTGTTGTAACTCATTTCTTTACCTTGAATAACTTTTGCTTTTGCAACTCCAGGCTCAGAGGTTGCCCCCACATACAATGCTGCAGTTTGATGTGGATTTTCTCCGTAGCGCAATGTTTGTTTTTTGGTATAAGTAGCACCCACCCAATTAGGTGCATCAGCCGAACTTTGTCTTGAAAACCAACGGGCAATGACTGAGTCGTAAGTTGCGGTATGGGCAAAGGCTGCCGCGGCAAACTCTTTACGCTCATCAATACTAATTTCTTTATTGACTTTATTTACATAATTTTGATATTGCTCTACTGCTACAAGTACCACTACATTTTTAAAGTTTTTGGCAGCAGATCTAATTAGTGCTGGCCCACCAATATCTATTTGTTCAATTATTTCTTCAAAGCTAGCACCGGTATTTACGGTTTCACTAAATGGATACAGGTTAACTACCACTAAGTTAAATTCAGCAATTTTCAAAGCGGCAATTTGTTGCCTGTGTTCTGGCTTTGTTGCGTCGGCTAATATCCCGGCATGAATTGCTGGGTGAAGTGTTTTCACTCGTCCATCTAAAATTTCTTCAAAGTTTGTAACATCACTTACTTTGGTGACCGGTAGATTTGCCTGCACTAATTCAGCGGCAGTGCTTCCTGTACTAACAATTTCAAAATCATTTTCAATTAATGCTTTTGCAAATTCAACAAGACCTGTTTTGTCTGAAACACTAATTAAGGCTCTTCGTTTTGAAGTGTTAATTGTTAATCACTACCTTTCCGTTGACTACCTGGTAGCCGTATGTCACCAGTGCGTCTACCAAATTTGGCAAGGCAGCTTGTTCGGCTGCTTTGATTCTTTGGTGCAAACTCGTTATGGAGTCTTGAGGTGAAACCTTAACCACAACTTGCTTAACGATTGGACCAGTGTCTA
>CAZXCT010000094.1:0-4102 GCA_964639395.1 uncultured Bifidobacterium sp. | reverse complement strand
CAACTAGGGTTGGCTCGATATGAGCGAGATTAAATTCAGATCCGATGTGACAGTTGAGCTGGTCAAGCATTCGGCCAGTGATGAAGATGTGGTTTGGGCGGCAAGGGTCTCGACCGCGGGGGAAAGGTCCAAAGAGTCGGTTGGGCCGGTAACCGAATCTAAGGGATTAATTAACTTTTTGATGCGTGAGCGTCATGGCACACCTTTTGAGCATTCAGTATTTACCTTTTATGTGAAGGCGCCGATCTTTGTGTGGCGAGAGCATATGCGCCATCGAGTGGCTAGCTATAACGAAGAATCCGGGCGATATCGGGTTTTAGACCCAGAATTTTATGTTCCGGACGAAAAGCGCAAATTAGTGCAAGTGGGCAAGGCTGGGGCCTATAACTTTGAAGATGGCACCAAAGAGCAGTTTGAGGTGACAGATAAGGCTTTTAGAGAATCCTGTGAAGCTGCATATATACAGTATGAATCGATGTTGGCAGCCGGTGTGGCAAGAGAGGTTGCTCGCGGGGTTTTGCCAGTAACTATTTATTCAACGGCGTACGTGACGATGAACGCCCGCGCTTTGATGAATTTCTTGTCATTGCGTAAAAAGGCTGAAGATTCGCTGTTTCCGTCTTACCCGCAGCGTGAGATCGAGATGGTAGCTGAGCAATATGAAGAGCACTTTGCCAAAGTTATGCCTATTACCCATGAGGCTTTTGTGGCTAATAAAAGAGTTTCGCCTTAATTTTTTACAAAAAATTTTCCCTCCGCATTTTATTCATTTTAAGACTTTTTAGTTAGTATTTTCTCAAAAGTAACGACAGGTAACGATTGGTTCAAAAATAAAGGACCTTTTTTCTTATATAGACCCTGGGTTTGGTTTTGAGAAAAACCCTCACTAGAAGTTATCTCTGATATGGGCGGGCCGTGTGAACGAGCTTTGCGCTGTAGGGGTCAAGGTGATTTTGTGGTTTAGTGGGCGGGTTTAGGTAGGGTTGTCCCTTCAAAGGGGTTGTGTTGAAAAGGTTTTTGAAGGTAGCCAATATTGGGCTTTTTTTGCTGGGAATAGGTCTAATGGCCTATTTTGTGCTAGCTGGGTCTTATGTCGATGAATCTGGAGTTGTGATCGAAGAATTTGCCGCGTGGGCTTTAGGGATATGGATGGTGCTTTTGAGCCTAATTGGGTTTTTGATTTGGGCAATAATCGCTCTAGCCAGGCGCAGCCGCAAGTAGTCATCGACTTTTCAAGGTTGCACTAGCCTTTGGGTATGAGTTTTCCGATCACCCCGTTTGGCAACATGGTTACTGCCATGGTCACGCCGTTCAAGGCTGATAGTTCGGTGGATGTTGAGGGGGCTGCGAAGCTTGCCTCTTATTTGGTCGACCTTGGTAACAATGGTTTAGTGGTTAATGGCACAACCGGCGAATCTGCCACCACAACTGAAGATGAAAAAAATGAAGTTTTAAAAGCTGTGATCGAGGCAGTGGGATCTCGAGCAAAAGTAATTGCCGGAGTTGGCTCTAACGACACTGCACACACCTTGATGCTGGCCAAAGATGCAGAGCGACTTGGCGCGGACGCAATTTTAGTTGTGACGCCTTACTACAACAAACCAACTCAAGCTGGATTGATCGCTCACTTTACAACAGTGGCAGATGGTTGCGGCTTACCTTTGATGATGTATGACATTCCAGGTAGAAGCGGGGTGCCGATTGAAGTTGACACCATGTTGAAGTTAGCTGAGCATCCGCGAATTATGGCAAATAAAGATGCTAAAAATAATTTTGAAGCAGCATCCAGAGTAATCACTAATTCTAAATTGCAGTGGTTTTCTGGTGACGATATTTTGAATCTGCCACTATTGACTATTGGTGCAGTGGGTTGTGTGAGTGTGGTTGGGCACGTAGTTGCCGATCGAATTAGCAAAATGATGGGTTTGTATTTTGATGGTGAGGTAGCAGCTGCTACTAAAATGCATCAAGAATTAACTCCGGTTTATTACGGCGTGATGGGCAGAATGCCAGGTGTGATGAGCGTTAAGGCTTATTTAAATTTGAAAAAATTACCGGCAGGATCCCCGCGGTTGCCGTTGGTAGCGGCTGACGATGCTCAAGTAGCTGAGTTGGTTGCATCATTGCGCGCTGGGGGAGTTGAAGTTTGACCCATCCACATTTTGAATTTCCATTACCCTCGCAATTAAAGAACGAAACCGTGCGGATTATTCCGCTGGGTGGCATCGGTGAAATTGGCCGCAACATGACCGTGTTCGAAACTAAAGACTCGATCTTGATTGTTGATGTTGGAGTTTTGTTTCCAGATGATGTGCAGCCAGGGGTAGATTTAATTTTGCCCGATTTTGATTATTTGCGAGATAAGTGGCAAAAAGTAGCGGGTGTGGTTTTAACTCACGGACACGAAGATCACATAGGCGCGGTGCCGTATCTATTGAGAGAAATTCCGGCAGTGCCAATTTATGGTTCAAAATTGTGTTTAGCATTTGTCGAAGCCAAGCTTTCAGAGCATCGAATTGATGCAGATGTACGGGGAGTTAAAGAAGGCGACACTATATCTATAGGTGACTTTGAGATTGGATTTCTTTCAGTAACTCACTCAATCCCAGATGCTTTAGCGCTTTCTATAAAAGCTTTCGATCAAACAATTGTGCACACTGGCGATTTTAAGATGGATCAACTCCCACTCGATGGTCGCGTCACCGATTTAAATGGTTTTGCCCGTTTGGGTGATGAAGGTATTGATCTATTGCTTTGTGATTCAACCAATGCAGAGGTGCCTGGGTTTGTTGCAATGGAAAAAGATATTCAAGGTGTTTTAGAAGGTGTGATTCTCTCTTCTCGTGGGCGAGTAGTGGTTGCCTCATTTGCCTCTCATGTGCATCGCGTTCAGCAAGTTATCAATGCCGCATCAATACACGGTCGAAAAGTTGCCTATGTGGGGCGCTCGATGGTCCGCAATATGAAGATTGCTTCAGATTTAGGTTATCTTGATGTTCCACCTGGTGTAATGATTAATTTAGATAAAGTCGAATCTTTTGCTGACAATGAAGTTGTCTTAATTACCACCGGTTCTCAAGGTGAGCCCATGGCAGCGTTAAGCCGAATGGCAGGGATGGATCACAAAATTCGTTTAACTGAAAATGACACAGTGATATTGGCTTCGTCAATGATCCCGGGTAATGAAGATTCCGTTAACCGAGTAATCAATGGCTTAACTCGTCTTGGTGCAAGAGTTGTGCATTCAGGTAATGCCAAAGTGCACGTCTCAGGTCACGCTGCTGCTGGTGAATTACTGCACTTTTATAACATCACTAAACCTAAAAACTTAATGCCAGTGCATGGTGAGCCAAGACATTTGGTTGCCAATAGCCGCCTAGGTAAGCAAACCGGGATCGAAAACGTTGTTTTGGTTGAAGATGGCTTAGTGACAGATTTATATAAAGGTGAAGCAAAAATAGTTGGATCAGTGCCGTGTGGTTATGTGTTTGTGGATGGCTCAAGTGTGGGCTCGGTTGCTGAAACATCTTTGAAAGATCGCCGTATTTTGGGTGAAGAAGGTTTTATCTCAGTGGTAGTGGTAGTAGATGCGGTTGAAGGCAAAGTCGTAGCTGGGCCTGAGGTGCATGCGCGCGGGTTCTCAGAAAACGAAGCCGTCTTCGACAAAGTAGTGCCCTTAATTAAAAACGCATTAGAAGATGCGTTGAAAACCGACGTTGTCGACCAGCACACCTTGCAAAAAATCGTGCGCCGCGTAACAGGCAAGTGGGTCGCCGAGCAACACCGCAGAAAACCTATGATTATTCCGGTAGTCGTTGAGGCCTAAGGGGAGAAAATGAGCGAAGAAAATTCAGTATCAATAAATAAAAAAGGTTCATTAAAGGTAACCGGCAAATACACCCTCACCTACACCAATGACGCTGGTGAAGAAGTTACAGAAGTGGTAGATGGTAAAAGATCATTCTGCCGTTGCGGTCAATCAAAGACGATGCCCTTTTGCGACGCCAGTCATCGAGAAGCAGGCTTCGAGGGGTAGATAAAAGGTACTTTTGCGACACGCGAGGCCCCTGAGACCTTTGGGGCAGGTGTTTTTTAGGAGTAA
>CAZXCT010000093.1:0-4241 GCA_964639395.1 uncultured Bifidobacterium sp. | reverse complement strand
ACTGTACTTGTTTCAAGTGCGGCTGGGTCTGTTTGACCAGTTAAGGTAATTGCACACGCAGCTAAAAGCAATCCAATTAACATAGAACCGGTGTCGCCCATAAAAATACGGGCTGGATATAAATTATGCGGCAAAAATCCTAAACAAACACCTAACAAAATTGCTGAGATTAAAGTCGGCAACGCTGCCCTAGTAAAACCATACTCGACGCTCAATAGGTAGCTATAGGCAAAAAATGCACTAGCGCCTATGGCAACAACGCCCGCCGCTAGGCCATCTAGACCGTCAACAAAATTAACTGCGTTTAACGTAATTAAAATAATCAACACTGTTACCAAAACACCTGTTACGGGATCAAGACTTAATGTGATGTCAGTAAATGGGATTGGTAGCCAAATTAGGACTATCCCTTGCAGTGCCATCAGGGCAGCAGCAAAGGTTTGACCAGCCAGTTTAGTTGGGCCATCAAGTGACCAACGGTCATCAATTAAACCAATTATTACCATAAAAGTTGCGCCGAGCATCAACGCCGTTATTTGGGTAGCGTCTTCAAAAACTTCACTCATCAAAGGCAACTGCAGTGCTAACGCCAATCCGGCAAACAAACCAAAATACATGGCTAAACCACCCAGTCGTGGAATCGGTTTGTCGTGGACGTCTCGATCGCGCACTTTGGCCATGAATCCGTAACGAATTGCAAAAGCACGCACTACGGGAGTAGTCAAATAAGTAAGTGCTGCACTGGCGGCGATTACTAGTAAATACTCACGCATAGTTACCCATTAAGGACGTGGATATGCCGGAAACTTTTCAACCAATTGAGAAACTTGTTTTGCAATTGATTGCGTACTTTGTGGTTCTTTGACGGCAGCCGCAATTAACTCAGCTATCTCTTTCATCTGCGGCTCTTTCATTCCTTGTGTTGTTACCGCGGCAGTGCCGACTCGAATTCCGCTGGCAGTCATTGGTGGTAACGGATCATTTGGAATTGGATTTTTATTCAAAGTTATTTTTGCCGCATCACATCTTGCTTCGGCGTCTTTACCATTTACTTGAGTTTTAGCCAGATCTAATAAAACAAGATGAGTATCAGTGCCACCAGAGACCGGACGCAATCCCTCTTTTTCTAATCCAACACTTAGTGCTTGGGCGTTTAGCACTACTTGCTTAGCGTAGTTTTGAAATTCTGAGGTAGCGGCTTCTTTCAAAGAAACTGCTTTAGCTGCAACTGCATGCATTAGGGGACCACCCTGCATCATCGGAAACACCGCTTTATCAATTGCTTTCGCATGTTCAGCCTTCGAAAGAATCATTCCCCCGCGCGGTCCGCGTAATACTTTGTGAGTAGTAAAACTAATTACATCTGCATACTCGACCGGGCTTGGGATTGCTTTACCAGCTACTAAGCCAACAAAGTGAGCTGCGTCAACCCATAAAATTGCCCCAACTTCATCGGCAATTTCTCTAAACTTTTTAAAGTCAATCAATCTTGGGTAAGCCGTAGCACCGGCCACGATCATCTTTGGTTTATGTTTAATTGCTAAATCTCTTACCGAGTTAAAATCAATTACTTCTGTTAGTGGGTCTACCGAATATCCAATTGCGTTAAACCACATACCTGAAAAGTTAACTGGTGAGCCGTGCGTTAGATGACCACCTTGCGCCAAACTTAAAGCGAGAACGCTATCGCCGGGCTTACAGAAAGCACCGTAAACAGCCAAATTTGCACTCGCGCCCGAATGTGGTTGCAAGTTTGCGTGCTCTGCGCCAAATAAACTTTTTGCTCTTTCAATACCAATTAGTTCTGCATCATCTACTACCGCACAACCACCGTAGTAGCGACGATTTGGATAACCTTCGGCATATTTATTACTTAAAGTGCTACCAAGTGCGGCAAGCACTGCTGGAGAAGTGAAATTTTCGCTGGCGATTAATTGCAAGCCACCGCGTTGTCGTGAGAGTTCCCCTAGAATTACCTGCGCAATATCAGGATCGAGCTGTGCTAGTTGCGACCAGTCTGGGCCCCAAAAAACTTCTTCACTCATTTTTCTCTCCATCAGGTAGTACCAGATCACCAACGACGCTGCGGATTTTGTCTAACCCTAGCGCTCCAACCCGAATCACTTTCACTGCTTCGCCGGTCAAATCTAATATTGTGGACGGTAGCGCAACTGCAGACTGCTCGCCACTTAAGTAAATGCTTACCGAATCCCCCAACTGCTCGATTGCCATCTCACTACTGGTGGCGGCGGCTTGGCCCGTTTTGTTAGCACTACTGACTGCCATTGGCCCCACAAGATTTAGCAACTCAATTGCCACCGGATGCATTGGCATACGCAGTGCTACCGTTCCGCTGGTATCACCTAGATCCCAATTCAATGTTGGCTGTTGTTTAACAATCAAAGTTAGCGCCCCAGGCCAAAAACTTTGCACTAAATCTTGCATTCTTTGATCCACGCGAGTGGTGAGCGCACTAAGTGCATTTGGGTTACCTATTAAAACCGGCGTTGGCATATTTCGCTCACGGCCCTTGGCAGCTAATAACTTTTCAACTCCGTTGATACTGAAGGCGTCAGTTCCTATCCCATAAACAGTGTCAGTCGGCATTACTACCAACTCACCTCGCTTGGCAGCGGCAGTAGCAGCAATAAATCCCAAGCGTCGTTCTGTGGCGATTGACAAATCATAAACTTTCATACAGTTACCTACGCTTTGCAATGGTGTATCTAGCAAGGCCGTTTAAATCTTTTCTATCTTCTATGCTTTCAAAATTATTGCTCTGGCGTAAAAGTCCAGGTACACCTAAAACTGGGTCACCCTGTAATTCAGCATGCTCAATCGCAATAAAGCCGCCTGGTTTTAGTAATTTAGCTGCTTTTGAAATAATTATGCGGATTAAATCCAAACCATCTTCACCGCCATAGAGGGCGAGTGGCGGATCATGCAGCGCCACTTCAGGATCTTTCGGGATCATGTTTGCCGGGATATACGGTGGATTTGCCACCACTGCGTCAAAAGTACCCGGCGCAAAATCAAAATTTGCTAAATCTGAATTGATAGTTTCTAATTTTGAATTATTTTTTTCAATTTCAGCTTGGTACTTTTCGTGATTTGCTTTTAAATACTCAAATGCCACTTGATCTACTTCTACTGCATAAACGTGCACATTTTTTAATTCGATTGCGAGTGAAATTGCTATCGCTCCGGCGCCACTGCAAAAATCCACTATTTTTGTGCTGGCGGCATTTGAAAATTCACGCAAAGTCGATTCCACTAGTAATTCTGTTTCTGGCCTAGGTATAAACACACCTTTACCAACTTTTAAAACGATTCTTCTAAATCCTGCTTCTTTAGTGAGATGTTGCAAAGGGATTCGTTGTTGACGTAATTGACATAATCGCTCAATTTCTTTTTGTTCTTGCGGTGAGATCTCTTGTAATAAAGAGAGTGAGGCGCGAGAAATCCCCAAGACATGCGCCACGATTAGTTCGGCATCAGTTCTGGCAGATTCGATTTTTGCGTTTTTAAATCTATTTTCGAGGTCAACTAGCAACGTTCTAATAGACACACTCACGCTGGGTCCCCGTAATTCATAAGTCGCTCTTGCGCTTCTTGCTCAATGCAAGAGTGTAAAACTGCGTTTAGATCACCATCTAGCACTTGATCTAGATTGTGCGCCTTGTAATTTGTGCGATGGTCGGTAATTCTATTCTCTGGAAAGTTATAGGTACGAATTCGTTCGCTTCTATCGACTGTTCTAATTTGAGACTTTCGACTTGCTGATTCTTTTATTGCACGCTCTTCTTCTGCCGCAGCAAGTAACCTTGCCCTCATAATTCTCATTGCAGATTCTTTATTCTGCAATTGGCTTTTTTCATTTTGACAACTGACGACAATCCCGGTGGGTACATGGGTAATACGTACTGCTGAGTCTGTGGTGTTGACACTTTGGCCGCCGGGGCCAGAAGATCTATAAACATCTATTTTTAAATCTTCCATCTTCATCTGCACATCTATTTCTTCAGCTTCCGGAAACACCAGCACTCCTGCCGCAGAAGTATGTATCCGTCCTTGAGATTCAGTAACCGGAACTCTTTGTACGCGATGAACACCACCCTCGTGCTTTAACCAAGCGTAAGGTGCTTGACCAGGTTCGAGTGTTCCTTTTGCTTTAAAGGCAATTGCCGCATCTTTATATCCACCCATGTCAGATTCTTCTGCTTCTAACACTTCAGACTTCC
>CAZXCT010000092.1:0-4300 GCA_964639395.1 uncultured Bifidobacterium sp. | reverse complement strand
TTGCCGAAGAGGCTGCAAAATACTACGAATCAGCCGAAATTGTAGAAATTCATCATCCATCTAAAAAAGATGCACCTAGTGGCACCTCTCAATCAACCGCCAAAATAATTGCGACGGCAAGAGCCAAACACAACCTGCCTCCACAACCTGACTCCACCAGCACTGAAATCGCTGGCGCGAGAGGCGCAAATGTTAGTGACATTAAAATTCATGCTCTAAGAGTTGAAGGTGCAATTGCTCATCAAGAAACAATCTTTGGCTCAAAGGGTGAGTTGTTAACAATTAGACATGATTCATTTGACAGAGAATCATTTATGCCCGGAGTTTTGCTAGCTGTCAAAAACGTTGCTAAAACCCCAGGATTAACCTTGGGTATTAGCGATCTAATTAATTAACAACCTTTAAAATTCCTAATTCACATATATTTATCTATGAATAGCATAAATAAGTGAAATTTAATAAATGTAATGAATAACACATAAATTTAGTAAATTTGTTTCATATTATGGAAATTTCTAAATTACCTTAAAAAGTTCTTTGTTTGAAGGATTTTTTTTTGACATCTCCTCAGATTCTTGTAAGGTAAAAATATAAATAAATATTTATATAAATATTTTAAATATTTTCATTAATAAAAATAGGAGAAACATGAAACATTGGAAAAAAGTCATCTCACTCATGTCAGCTAGTGCGCTGATATTTTTGGCGGGCTGCACTAGCGAGGCCAGTGACACATCATCAACCCCCACTGATTCAGGTGAGAGTGTCGAAGTTGTTGATCTAAGTGGGATTACCATTGCCGTAGGCTCAAAGGATTTTGACGAGCAGCGACTCTTGGGTGAAATGATGGTTCAGGCCTTTGAAGCGGCCGGTGCAACTGTCGATAACAAAGTTGATCTTGGCGGAACCAGCGTGGCACGAGCTGCCCTTGAGTCTGGTGACATCGACGTTTATATGGAATACAACGGAACTGGTTGGGCGGTCCACCTTGGACTAGAAGACCCCAGTTTTGATTCGGATGTGCTCACCCAAGGGGTAAGAGAGCGCGACCTAGCCGAAAACTCAATTGTTTGGATCGGTCAGTCACCCTTCAATAACACCTACGGCTTCACTTCTAGCCCAGCATTAACCGAGGCAAATGGCGGCGCTTTTACCCTTGAAACCATGATGGAATACGTGCGCGATAATCCTAATTCGGTGGTTTGCATGGAAAGCGAATTTCCAGTTCGACCAGATGGATTGATTCTGACTGAGACTGCAACCGGAATTAAATTGCCAGAATCGCAACAGCGAATTTTGGAAACCGGAATTATTTACACAGAAACCTCAGCCAACAATTGTGATTTTGGTGAGGTTTTCACAACTGACGGAAGAATTCCTGCCTTGAATTTAACCTTGGTTGAAGATCCAGGTGTAAATATTCTTTATAACGTATCTGCCACCATGCGGGCTGATACTTACAATAAAGCACCTGCAGTATTTGATTCGATTATCGAACAGATGCTCGCTCCGCTAGATAACATCACGATGGCTGCTTTAAACGGCAGGGTTTCTGCTGATGGTGAAGAGCCAGCTGCAGTAGCTGCTGATTACTTAGCTGAAATCGGCCTGCTATAGCGAAAGCGTTGTCGACCCATTGGCTTAATTGCCGATGGGTTGACTTCTAAGGATTATATGAATAGCGATAATTTTTTCATTTCTTGGTTTGATTACGTAACGACTCGCACCGACATGGTGCAAGCAGGGTTAATAACGCATATTACTTATGTAGTAACGGTGATATTCTCTGCTACCATTTTTGCACTAACTTTGGCAATTCTTACTAGAAAAAATCCATTCCTCAAAGAATTATCTTTAGCAATTACTTCAGTATTTTTAACAATTCCGTCACTAGCTTTATTTACGATATTTATACCTATCGTGGGACTTGGCTTTACGCCATCATTTATCGCATTGTTTCTCTATTCACTCTTACCTATTTTTAGAAATACCATAACTGGTTTAGAGAGTATCGACCCAGATGTAATTGAATCAGCACGCGGCATGGGCTATACCAAACGACAAATTTTATTTAAAATCGAATTGCCACTAGCTTGGCCAGTTGTCTTAGCAGGAATAAGAACAGCTGCAATGCTCATTATCGGCATAGCGGCAATTGCCACACTGGTAGCAGGTCGAGGCTTGGGTGACTTTATTAAAGATGGCTTATCGCGTCTGCCACTGCCAAATTCACTAGAGGCGATTTGGACTGGAGTAATTCTTTCTATTTTATTAGCGATCGTAATTGATTCATTTTTACGATTTATTAAAAGAACTACAATTTCAAAGGGGATTTTATGAGTGAAGTTCTAATTCGGTTAGATAATATATGGAAGACTTACACCCCTGGCGAACCAGCTGCGGTGCGAAACCTCTATCTAGAGGTGATGCGAGGCGAGGTGTTAGTGCTGGTGGGTCCGTCAGGTTGCGGAAAAAGCACAACTTTACGCCTAATAAATAGGCTGATTGAACCAACCAACGGCAAAATCTTTTTAAATGATGAAGATGTAACCAGCATTAATGCCAGTGATTTACGGCGACGTATTGGTTATGTGATTCAGCAGGTGGGATTGTTTCCACACAAAACTATTGCAGAAAACATTGCCACTGTTCCAAAATTATTAGGTTGGAAGAAGGACGAGATCGAGGCACGTGTCGATGAAATGTTAGAGCTTGTCTCTATGGACCCAGCCACCTTTAAGCATCGATTCCCTAAAGAGTTATCAGGTGGACAGGCACAAAGAGTTGGGGTAGCGCGAGCGTTAGCTGCCAACCCTGACGTACTTTTAATGGATGAGCCTTTTGGCGCAATTGACCCCATCACTAGAGACAAACTACAAAATGAATTCTTGCGATTACAACAAGATTTGAAAAAAACTATCGTATTTGTTACCCACGATATTGACGAAGCAATCAAGATGGGGGACCGAATTGCAATTTTGCGTGACGGTTCTGAAATCGCCCAAATCGATACTCCAGAAAATATTTTGACCGACCCAGCTGACGAATTTGTCGAGAGCTTTCTCGGTTCTGGCGCAATATTAAAAGGCTTAACTTTAAAAAAGGTGAGAGATATTGAGCTACAAATGGTCACCACCTTAAAGGCACCGGTATTGCGAGATCAAGCCCTCAAGACAATTAGTGACAATAACGATTCTTTTGCTTTGCTGTTAGATGCTGATGATCAGCCGCTTCGCTGGCTTGATGAGAGAGCGTTAAACCGGACAAACCAACCTATTGAAAAAAGTGGTCGCCCCATTGCAGTGCAGCTTCAACCAGAAGACACTTTGCAAGATGCGCTCAGTTCAATGTTGCAGTCATCGGTAGGTATGTCGGTAGTAGTTGACCGTCAGGGTAAGTACCTTGGATGTTGCACTATTGAGTCTTTAGCTAAGTTATTAGTTCATGAAAGCCCCGCTAAATGACTTTAGTAAATAAAACCACCAAACCACAATTTACTTATGCCGGAAATTTAAATTTAATTGTTACACCCGTTTTTGCTTTTTTACTAACACTTTTAGCTGTTGCCGTATGGAATTACTCAGTTTTTGATCAAACCACTGAAAGTATCTTGCAGCCAACATTATTAAGAACACAGTTATGGCAAACAATCGTTATTGGTATCGCCTCATCTTTAATTGTTATTGCGGTGGCAGTACCGCTAGGAATAACCATTACCAGACGGGGATGGCCCAGACTTAAAAACTTTTTAGTTGACACTCTTGGCTTGGCGCAAGCTCTACCTGCCTATGGTCTAATAGTTATTTTTTATACTTTTCTTGGCACCGGAATGCGCACCGTTATTTACGCCTTAGCACTTTTTTCATTACTTCCAGTACTGAGAAACACCATAGTTGGATTAGAGCAAGTAGATAAGTCAGTGATTGATGCAGGTCGCGGCATGGGTTATACAAACTTACAAGTCTTGCTAAAAATAGAGCTTCCTTTAGCAGTACCAATTATTATCGCCGGGATCCGAACTGCGGTGGTTATCAATGTCGGTATGGCCGCTTTAGCATTTTTGGTTGGTGCAGGGGGACTGGGCGAAACCATTAACTCCGGACTAAAACTAAACCGACCAACAGCCATCTTTATCGGTGCCAGCATGGTGGCAATTTTGGCGCTAGTTCTAGATTTTCTGGGTGCCTTGGCCGAGAAGTATCTGAAACCTAAAGGTATTTGATAATTCAGCACTGCCCACAGCCTTACTTATCCACAAGTTTATAGATTGTTACGAACTAGTGAGAAAAATTTGTAATCC
>CAZXCT010000091.1:0-4305 GCA_964639395.1 uncultured Bifidobacterium sp. | reverse complement strand
AGCGTTGCCGACTTTAATCTCAGCAATTTTGTTAGGTGTTTGTTTAGGATTTCTGCCACATAATTTATATCCAGCCCGTATTTTTATGGGCGACACCGGTTCTATGTTGATTGGACTGCTTTTAGCTGCGTGCGCAATTACCTTAACTGGTCAAACAGACCCAGCCGCACTTGAAACAAGTACAGTTTTGCCGCCTATTTTGATCTTGCTTCTACCGCTAGCAGTAATTGCTGTACCGCTGTTGGATTTAATTTTGGCATTATTTAGACGTACAAAAAGAAAAACAAATGTTTTTACACCAGATAAAGAACATTTACATCATCGGCTACTAGAGCGAGGTCATTCACACAGACGCGCAGTCAGTTTGATGCATTTAGGTACTGCACTTTTGGCGTTTTCTGCAGTTAGTACGGCATTTATTCCGATGCTGTACACCGGGGTGATCTTGATTTTGGGGTTGATATCGTTGTTGTACTTCGGTCGCAGACGAGTAAAACCGCTTGAGAAAGTGAATTAATTTGAAAGAAGAAACCCGCCTCATTATTTGGGGATCAATTCCGGCAGTAATTGCTGGCGCGATTTCGGCTATCAGTTTGTACCTAACTCAAGGCGCACTTGCTGGCCAAAGCGCAGTGTTAGGTGCGTTCTTGGTGCTGGTGTTTTTTTCGTTCGGACAGTATGTAGTGGGTCGAGTGTTAGCCACCAAGCCAGAATCAGGGCTGGCAGTTGCAATGTTGGTTTACATCACACAATTGGGAGTCTTGTTAATATTGATACGGGTGTTACGGGATGTAAATTGGCTAGACGCCCGCTCGTTTGGAATCGCCATAATTGCTGGAACCTTGGCTTGGACTATTGGCTCGGTTTTTATGTTCTCAAAACACAAAACAACTGTGATTGAAACAACTGACCCCAAAAACTCATAAACTTATTTTCTAGGCTAGCCTTTTCTAAAAGCTTGTACAAATAATCACAATCTAGGAATGGATTGAACTTGGCTGGGATGATTAATGCTTAAAGCACTTGCCATGCTAGAAGTCACTTGTAAATTTGGCGATGACAGCTGTCCCTTTCCGGCTCCCGGTGCTGAAATATTTTTCTTTCCTCCAATGACATCTTTCACTGGCCCAGATGGATCAACCTGGGAATTTAATAAGCCAGTTTTATTCGCTTCAATCGCCGCTTTAATCGTGATCATCTTTTTTCTAACTGCATTTGCCAGACCAAAATTGGTTCCGCGTGGGATGCAAAACATAGGTGAAGTTGTCTATCTATTTTTCAAAAATCATTTTGCCAAAGACATAATTGGTCATGGCGGTGAGAAGTATATTCCACTATTAATGTCGCTGTTTAGTTTTATTTGGATTATGAACTTATTTTCAATCATTCCAGGAATTCAGTTTCCGATTACAAGTAGATTTGCGTTTCCGTTAGTACTTTCGTTGATTGTTTATTTCACATTTATCGGAGTTGGTATCAAATCTCAAGGTGCTGGCGCCTACTTTAAAGGCATTGCGTTCCCTGACGTACAACCCAGAGCGATTTTAATTCTACTTACACCATTAGAGCTGCTCTCAACTTTCATAATTCGCCCCGCAACATTAGCGATTCGTTTATTCGCCAATATGTTTGCCGGCCACCTATTGTTAGTGATTTTTTCAGTTTCAACTTGGTACCTACTAAACCTCACTAACTTTGTGGGCGCGGTATCAATTATTGGGTACTTTGGATCTGCCATGGCTTTTCTTGTCACAATAGTTTTAACATTTTTTGAGATGTTCATCCAATTACTTCAGGCATACATCTTTACTTTGCTGACTGCAATGTTCATTGCAGAAGCACAAAGCGCACACCACTAAATAGGTTTCCGGTAACACCAGTTATCGGGGGAGAGAAAAGGATAGAGACATGGGCATCCTCGCGGAGCTAACTGGCTCAATCGGCTCGATCGGATACGGTTTGGCTGCAATTGGTCCAGGTATTGGTGTCGGAATTATTTTCGGTAACGGCGTACAGGCAATCGCTCGCCAACCTGAGGCTTACGGCGTAATCCGTCAGAACATGATTCTGGGATTCGCTTTGGCTGAAGCTTTGGCTTTGATCGGCTTCGTGGCACCGTTCGTATTCGGTACCTGATTTCAAAGGATAAATAAAAAATGAATTGGATTAGTGCAGCAGGGGAACAGCAAAATGTTCTACTGCCACCACTATTTGAGATAGTTATTGGCTTAATTGCCTTTAGCGTGGTGTTCTTTGTTCTTTCTAAAGTCGCTTTGCCAAAAGCAAAAGCTGCTTTAGAAGAGCGCACTCAAACTATTGAAGGCGGCATCGAGCGAGCAGAAAAAATGCAAGCCGAGGCAGCTAAAACATTAGGTGAGTATCGGGAGCAACTTTCCCAAGCACGCCAAGAGGCTGCACGCATTCGAGGTGAAGCAGAAACAGAACGCACCAGCGTTATTGCCACTGCTAAGTCCGAAGCACAAGTTGCGGCACAACTAGTTGCCCAACAAGCAAACACTCAAATTGATGCTGAAAAGGCTAAGGCAGTTTCACAACTTCGACGCGAAGTTGGTGCGATGGCTTTAGATCTTGCCAGCAAAGTGGTTGGCGCATCTTTAGCAGATGATGCAAAGGCAAAAGCAGTTATTGACAAATTCATAAGTGAGTTAGAGGGAGCAAAGTAAATGTTAGGCGCCAGTAACACCTCTCATCACGTATTACTTGAGCATGTAGATAAAAACTCTGCTGCTCATAGTTCAAGCGTGATGGACGAATTATTACTGGTGAGTGAAACATTGCTTTCAAATAAATCACTATTGGTGGCCTTAGTTGATAACGGAATCGCTGCCGGAGCCAAAGTCGCAATCTTGAAAGAGCTATTTAAAGATAACGTTTCTCAAAATGCGCTTGGTATTTTAGAAACTGCGGTGAGCCTTCGTTGGCATAGTGGTGAAGATTTGATGTCCGCAATTAACGATAGCGCAGCCCGCTGTGGTTTTGCTGCGGCTGAAAAAGACGGAACCTTAGACAGAATTGAAGATGAGATATTTTCATTCGAACGCATAGTGGCTGCTAATGGAGACCTAGAATTATTACTTTCTAGCCCAAATGCGGCTAACGCGGCTCGCGATAATCTCATCAAGGACTTGGTGGCTGATAAATTTCACAAAATAAGTTTGACTTTGATTATTCAGTCGGCAAATTCGACCCACACTTCACTATTAAATGGTCTGGCTAATTTGCAACGATTAGCTGCGGCTAGAAGAAGCAAAGTATTAGCAGAAGTTAGAACCGCAATAGAATTAGATGCTAAGCAAGAACAAAAATTGATTTCTGCTTTAGAGCGAATTTACAACCGTAAAATTCGCCTGCAAAAAGTAATAGACCCCCGAGTAGTTGGTGGAGTTTCTGTTCAAATTGGTGATGAACTAATTGATGGAACCGTCGCTAGCCGCTTAGCGCAACTTGCCAAACAACTTGCGCAGTAATACACCGAACGAGAGAGAGTAGACCCACATGACGGAGCTTGTGATCCGACCGGAAGACATTCGCAGTGCGATAGAGCGAAATGTAGCCGCCTTCACACCTAAAACGACGCGCGAAGAAGTCGGAAGGGTAATTGAAACTGGCGACGGCATCGCTCGAGTCGAAGGTTTGCCATCAGCGATGACCTCTGAGTTACTTGAATTCAAAGGCGGATTGTTGGGGCTGGCGCTCAACTTAGATGTGCGCGAAATTGGTTGTGTGTTGTTAGGTGATCCAACTGGAATTGAAGAAGGTCAAGAAGTTCGCCGCACCGGACGCGTATTAGATGTACCAGTGGGTGATGCCTTTTTAGGTCGCACCGTAGATCCAATCGGAAATCCAATTGATGGTTTAGGCCCAATCAATGCTTCCGCTACGCGTGCTTTGGAATTACAAGCGCCAACTGTGGTTGAACGTCAACCCGTGCACGAACCAATGGAATTCGGAATCAAAGCTGTTGATGCTATGACAGCAGTAGGTCGCGGACAGCGCCAATTAATTATTGGTGACCGTGGTACCGGAAAGACCGCTTTAGCAATTGACGCCATTATTAAACAAAAACAAAATTGGCAATCAAAAGATCCAAAAAAGCAAGTGCGCTGTATCTATGTAGCAGTTGGACAAAAAGGTTCAACAATTGCCGCAGTGCGCGCAACGCTTGAAGAGCACGGCGCATTGGAGTACACCACAATTGTGGCCGCCACCGCCAGTGACCCGGCAGGTTTTAAGTACATCGCACCTTACGCCGGAAGCGCAATCGGACAGCACTGGATGTATGAA
>CAZXCT010000090.1:0-4479 GCA_964639395.1 uncultured Bifidobacterium sp. | reverse complement strand
CCTTGCGAGTTATCACAGAACGCACTCCGCACATACCCGCTTCGAGCACAGTCAGACCTAAACCTTCATAGATTGAAAGGTCAAGTAGTAACGATGCGTTCTGTAAAATCTGTGCAACTTCAATTTGATTAATTCGTCCGTAATGTTCGTCAAACTCAGCAGCGAGTTCTGGAGCTATTAAATCTCCAAACCCTATGACACTCCATCCATTTTTTCGGACTATTTCAAAAACTGGTAGCGCAAATCGTAAACCTTTGTCTGCATCTTTTCTCGTTGCAATCACCAATATCTTTTCTTTGGAAATGTGCTTGTCATAAAAAATGGTTTCTTTTGGACCAAGAGTTATATTCACAGAATTTTTAGAATTGAAGAATTTAGCTATATTATTTAAATAGGGGCTTTGCGCTATGACTAAATCTACATTTTCTAGAGACTCTCTAAACTGGCTAAGTTTTGTTTCGTTCCCGGGGAACAAATAATCTGGCCCTTGAAGAAAATTTATCTTTTTTGCTGAATTTAAATTCTTTTGACTTAATATGAATTCATAAGATTCAATACCGCTAAATACAACTTTATTAACTTTATATCTCTCTATAGTGTCTTTAGGTATTAGATTTTTGGTATCACCATCTCTAGCTGAAAAATCGTAACTTAAATTAAGAGTAAAAACTCTTTTATTTTTTTCAATTCCCGAGGTAAAAATTGAGTTTAACTGCGAAATCCCACCGATCTCCTTATTATTAGACAACTGAATAAACAAGGTCTGAATTTCATTTTCAGAAATTACCTTGATTAAGCTATTTTCTTGGCTATTTTGGTTTTCATCTTCAATTTCTACTGCTGCACGTTTGCGATTTAACTTTAATGTTATTACTTTTTTGATTTTGATTAATTTATCAAGTAATAGAATTTTCTTAAAAAATAACCCTATTCTATATTCAGTACTAGTCCTTAACTGATATATTTCATTTCTTAGATCTATCACTTCTCCTCGTAGAAATTTCTCAATTCTCTCTAGTTCACGCTTTCTCTGAAATTCAATATTAAATAAAGCTTTATAATTATCTTTCTCAATCAAGTATTTGATCCTTTCTAAATTTTGCTGCAATCTCTCTAAGTCGTTTAGTAAGTCTCCACGATCTAGATGTATATACCTCTTGTAACTTTGAATTTAAGTAATCTCGCTCACGGGTAAGGTTTTTATTATTGCGAAGTGCGCTCTCTAATTCTTCTAACATCAAAGTATATTCATGCACCGTAATTTCAATTGTTGGATTGCCATCGCTGTCGTGGCGACCAGAAAAATAAGAAAACTTAGACACGGTTTTATAAAAATCTATCTCTTCTTTTGGCACAAAATTAGACTTGTAGAATCCTAAGTGCCGCGAAACAAACCTTCCAGCAACTCTTAAAGACTCATACCTATCATTAATTTTAAAATATTTCTTATTGTAAAGAGCAAAAGTAGTGTCGATAGTTGCATTGTAGATTTCGTCGCCCGCCTTAGTTGCACCAATCTTTTTTTGCCAAAACTTACTTTCCCATTGCTGCATATTTTGGAGTCTGCCATCCATTTTTACATGAAGAACTTCAAATTCGTTTTCTTCTGGAACCTCTATTGCAAATCCAACTTTACCAACTTCATACTCTTCAGAAATCTGCTTAAGAACCTCCAAAAAATCCCCCGGTAGATCAGGTGAAAACGCAATATCTGGATCACTTAAACAAAATATTTCATCTAGCGAACTATAAACATCAGGATTTCTTATTACATAGTGCGGCCCATAATTTTTCTCAAGCCTTATGACTCTTACCTTAGGCTCAATTTCGAGTCGCCTTAGCAAATCGATCATTGGTGGATAGTCCGATGAATTGTCGTAAATATCGATTCGAGAAAAGTTCAATTTTTTCACTTGTTCATAAAAATATTGTAAATATGTTGGGTTATTGAAAACAGGGATAATTAATGGATACACGTGTTTAATCGTACTTTGAACACGATGCGAATACCAAAGTTTGTGGGCCCAGAGGGACTCGAACCCCCGACACCTGCCTTGTAAGGGCAGTGCTCTAACCAACTGAGCTATAGGCCCGGCTATTTAAGAAATTGCCGCTAGTGCTTTTTGGTATTCCTCGGACACTCTAGCCTCACCTGGGCTGGTAATTGTCTTCCAGCGAACAATACCTGACTTATCGATTAAGAATGTTCCGCGGTTAGCGAATCCTAAGTCTTCTAAGAAAACACCGTAACTTTTTGCCACCTGACCATGCGGCCAAAAATCACTAAGCAACGTAGTTTTAATACTTTCTTTATCTGCAAAAGCACGTAGCGCATGATGTGGATCGCATGAGATTGAAATCATTTCAACATCGTTATTATGAAAAGTTGGCAAGTTCTCATTAATTTCACAAATTTCACCGGTACAAATCCCACTAAAGGCAAAAGGGTAGAACATGACTAAAACACTTTTCTTACCTGCAAAGTCGCTTAACGCAACTAATTCGCCGCTTTGATTCTTTAAACTAAAATCAGGTGCTTTACTTCCAACTTCAACGCTCATAACTTAACCTCTCGAAACCTTAGGTGCCACCAATCTGGTGCCTTGCCAATTTTTTGCCGCGCTCACACTGCTTGTTACTTGCAATCCGGCAGTCGGCGAAGCATCTGCTATGTCTTCTGCTTCGACGTGTCCATCTCTTCCGGGTTTAGGAGTCAGCAGCCAAATCACACCATGGTCAGCTAGCGAAACCATGCCATCTACTAGCGCATCTACTAAATCACCATCATCTTCTCGCCACCACAAAAGCACCACATCGACTACGTCCGAAAAGTCTTGGTCTACTAATTCAGCTTGGGCATCTTTTGCTACAGCGTTGGATAGCTCTAGATCGCAATCATCTAGAAAGCCAATTTCTTGTACAACTTGACCTGGCTTTACTCCCAATTTGGAAGCGCCTTCAGCCGCCACTTGGTGAACTCCTTCTGACAATGAGACTTAAGTCCCATTGTCCCCGATTCTTCCCTGGCGGACAACTGCCACCACCCAGACCAATCACTCTTAGGCTTGACCGGTGCATAAGAATAGGTTTATCAAGTTAGACATTCAATAGAGGGCATGGATAGTGACTGACAGATTTCGGATGGACCCGGCTTCGCTGCCGAGTCAATTTGTGGACTCCAATCCTGAAGAAACCACAGAGTGGATGCAGTCACTCGACGCAGTGATTGAGCGAGAAGGCCCCCAGCGTGCTCGTGCCATCATGATGAATCTCTTACGTCGCTCTGCCGAAAAAGGCGTATCAATCCCAACAATTGCTAGTACTGATTACATAAATACAATTCCACCAAAAAATGAACCTTGGTTTCCGGGGGATGAATTTATTGAAAAAAGAATTCGTGCATTTATTCGCTGGAATGCCGCCATCATGGTGCACCGAGCACAAAAATATGGCGTTGGCGGACACATCTCAACTTATGCCTCAAGTGCATCTCTTTATGAAGTTGGATTTAATCATTTTTTCAAAGGTCATGATGCACCCGGTGGTGCAGATCAGATATTTTTTCAAGGACATGCCGCACCTGGAATGTATGCCAGAGCATTTTTAGAAGGCAGATTAACCGAAGCGCAACTTGATGGATTTAGAAGAGAACTATCAAATCCTGGTGGCGGTTTATCTTCATATCCGCATCCCAGATTAATGCCAGAGTTTTGGCAATTTCCTACCGTTTCAATGGGGCTAGGGCCACTTAACGCTATTTACCAGGCTCGCTTTAATCGTTATCTACAAGCACGTGGATTTAAAAATACTTCTGAGCAACACGTCTGGGCCTTTTTGGGTGATGGCGAAATGGATGAGCCTGAATCAATTAGTGGATTAACGCTAGCTGCTCGCGAAAACTTAGACAACCTTACTTTTGTTGTTAATTGCAATCTTCAAAGATTAGATGGACCAGTTCGCGGTAACGGAAAAATCATTCAAGAGCTCGAATCACTTTTTCGTGGTGCTGGGTGGAATGTAATTAAAGTTATCTGGGGTAGATCTTGGGACACCTTGCTAGAACAAGACGGCACCGGAGCACTCATCGACATCATGAATCTAACTCCTGACGGTGATTATCAAACTTACAAATCTGAAAATGGTGCATATATCCGCGAGCACTTCTTTGGTAAAGACCCTCGCACTAAAGAATTAGTTAGCCCAATGAGTGATGATGAAATTTGGGCACTACAACGCGGTGGGCACGATTACCACAAACTTTATGCTGCTTACCGGGCCGCTACAGAACACAAAGGACAACCAACTGTCATTTTGGCAAAAACCATCAAAGGTTGGACCTTAGGATCTCATTTTGAAGGTAAAAATGCCACCCATCAAATGAAGAAACTAACTCTCGACGAAATAAAAGGGTTTAGAGATCGATTATTTTTAGAAATTCCTGACTCGGCGCTACAGGATGAGAAAAAACCCCCTTACTAC
>CAZXCT010000089.1:0-4501 GCA_964639395.1 uncultured Bifidobacterium sp. | reverse complement strand
CTGGATATTTATTAACTAAGCCGGCAAAAATAGGAACAGTACCGAAGGGGTCCATAATCACAAGAAGAGTTATGAAAACTGAGAAAAATAAGAATGTGTTAAAAGTTAAATCCATAGATACAGAATCATATACCCAATAATCCCAATAAAATATATGGCTTGCTAGTGGGTATATTGGTATTTCTGATGCGAAAATTAGTAACCAAACCAATCGTATTTATCTTAATTGAAGACGAGACCGTACTTTTACAAATAAGTAATAAGTATGTTTATGAGATTGCGGTTGAGCAAGCAAGGCAATCTGGCTTTTTACCTGAAGTTAAAGTTTTTATTCCTAGGCAAATATATGATTCAAACAAAATAGCTTTTGCGGGCGAATATGATTTTGTTGTTGATGAGAGCTTTAAGAAGTATTTAAGTGAATATTTGCCAGTTGGGCAGATAGTAGTAATTCATAATGCGTCAAGGCCGTTGGTTCAAAAAAAGATTTATGATAAGGGTATTAATTTATTATTGGCCGGGGCGGATGCGGTTAAACAACAACACGTAGTGGTTGACACTCTTAAAGTGGTAGATGCTGAAAAGATCATCCAAGCTACAGTAGATAGAGATTTAATAAAAGCTTTAACTTCACCAGAATTTTACTGGGTAGAGTCAATAACTAGCGTTAGCAAAGATTTTGGATGGTTTTATAAAACTAAAGTTAACGGTAAAATTGAATATATCATTGGTGAGCTTGAGTCAACCAGAATTAGGACAGAAAGAGATTTACTTTTAGTGAATGCTTTAATTCAACAAGGTAGATTAAATTAATTTTTTTGAATAAATTCGAGTATAGATTCTGCAAGTGGAATGTCATCAGGATAGGTAACTTTGATGTTTTGGGTGCTTCCTAAAACTGCTTTTATTTTTAGCTCTGGATGATATTTTTCAAGACACATAGCAGTGTCACTTCCGATGAAGCCATCAACTTCGGCTTGCAAGTAAGCAGCTAATGTTTCTTTTGCTTTAAAAACCTGCGGTGTTTGAACTCTAACTAAATTTTCTAAGTTGGAGTATTCACCAACTAATTTAGCAGTGGGTAAGTAAGGTAAACCTCCGCCGAATTGTTCAGCCGCCTTTACAACGTCATTTATTATTTCTGGAGTAGCTAAGGGGCGCGCACCATCATGTATAAGTACATAATTAATTTCATCAGTATTTATCTGAACTGCGAGGTGCTTTAATGCTGCGGTCTCAGACCCATGGCGAGTACTACCCCCCGAGATTATTTCTACTTTAAAATCTAGACTTTTATTTACAATTTCACTTGCTTCTGATATTTCGTTGGCATGCACAACTAGTACATAGTTATCGAATAAATCTGTCTCTTTCAGCCAAATTAAACTCCAAATAGCGAGTTCTTTACCTGAGATTTTTAACCAAGACTTATTGATTCCTAGATTTAGGCGCTGACCGCTTCCGGCTGCTAAAACAATTGCTGCTCGTTTAATTGTTGGCGCTGACATTAAAGTCCTAGCGCATCTTGCTCTCGCCTCAGGCGCACGATTGCTTGAGACGTATCAATTTCAACATCGTCAAAGGTAATAAGTTGCCCGACACTCAATGGTTTTTTAACAATTGCGTTTTGAAGTAATCCAATTGGGACTAAGTTTTCTCGCTCGGCATCTTCTCTTAGATCAGCAATACCTCTATAGCAATAACCACCAATTGAGTCCAAAACTTCGCCTGGTTGCAAATCTTTTTTCGTAGCTGCAATAACTTCAGTGATTCTATTTTCACAAACTAGAGAAGATTCATGATCTAAAAGTATTTTTGCAATTGAAATAGGAGCTTCCACGCTAGCAAGGTGATAGGGACGGTGGAGTGCGAAGTAGGGCCCTTCACCCATTTTTAAGTAAGTCATTTCTTCACTTACATAGTGGTCGTCAGTTTTAATAACTACAAATACTCCAGGCGCTACATCACCAGTGCAGTAATCAACAACTCCTGCTTTATCTAAAATTCCACCATCTGCTTTAAGTGCGTAAGTTTTTTGAAGTGTTTTAACGGTAGTTTCAGGCCCAATCATCCCGCGCTTAGTTAGTTGCAATCCAGTGGCATTGGCTAAAGCAGCCATTTCAATCATGGTTTTACTTCCGTCGGTAAATGAGCAAAGCATTTTAGGATTCATGTTTTGCGCTTTAGCTTTTTCTAAAACTGTGTCTGGGGTAGATAGTGGCTCAAAGGGATTATTTTTACCTTTACCAGCACAAATAATTTCAAAGGAAAGATCTCTTGCAAAATCAACTAATGCTTTAGCTTCAATTGGTTCATCTCCGTGACAAACCGTATAGATAACGCCATTTTCTTCGGCAAGCTTTTTCAAAAGTGGGCCAATTGTCACATCACACTCGACATTCAAAACTGCCACATGCTTTTTTGATTTCAAGGCAGCTTCGGCAACAAGCGCTCCGATATTTGGTACACCGGTGGCCTCAACAACTACATCAACGGGCAATTGTGACAGCAACTCTACGTTAGTTAATCCAACTGGCGAGCCATTTTTTAGCGCAGAAATTAACTCGGCAAGGTCATCACTGATTACAGGTGTCTTTTTTGTTATATCTTTAAAAACTTGCTCGATACGTTTCTTATCTAAATCAACAATGCACGAAACTTCCATGCCAGGCATTTTGTTGCATTGAGAGGCAAAGCCGCGACCCATCTGTCCCGCTCCAACTAAGGCAATTTGAAAATCACGGCCATTAGCTTTAGCAAGTTTTTCTAATCGGGGGGAGTAATACACGGCAACCCTTTCTTTACTGGATAAACCTTACCGTTCACTTTTATTTAGGTTGCTTAGATACAAAAACAAGGCTGTACCACTAAATTTATACTGTGAAGTTGATCAAATCTGATTTTGCTGCGATAGCGGTATTGAGTCTTACTGGACTCCTTATTTTTAGAGAGTACTTTTCTGGCAGTAAGTCACCTTCTTGGGATTTTTTAAATGACTATTTCACTGCGTCTTTTGTTTGGTGGAATTCGGGTAGTTTCTTCAACCCTCCGAGTTATTTGCCCTATGCATTTTCTGGATTTCCTGCGCACCTATCTGGACAAGCAGCAAATTGGTATTTACCGGTTGGATTATTAGCAGAGTTAAAAATATATAACATTCACACGAGTGCAATCTTGCAGGCAATAACCATAATTTTTGGACTTATTGGAATCTATTTCTTAGCAAAATCTTGGCAGATACCTCGATACGTCTCACTTTTATTAGCACTTGCTTATTTATTTTCACCTGGATTTTTTACTTCAGCCTCACACATAGATATTGTGCGCGGATGGGCATTCATGCCTTGGACTTTGCTAGCACTAAAGCCCCTTAAAGATAATTCAATTAAATCGGTAGTTGCAATTACCTTTTTGTCTTTTCAGTATATGGTTGGTGTTTATCCGGGTATAATTATTGCATCAGTTTATATTCTTTTATTGTATGTTTCATTTAATCTGCTATTTAACAGTGAGAATAGACGTAATTATTTTTTGTATCAAATAATTCCATTTGCCATCGGGATTGCAATGTCATTTTTGAAATGGTTACCACTGGTGACACAAGAGCGGTTATATAGAGGTGGTAACATGGTAGAGGTAACACCTGCAATTATTTCTACGTTAATTTATCCTTATGACACTTTAGTTCTACCAAACGATATAACGATGCGAAGTTTGTTTCTGGCTCCCATTGTGATTCTATGTGTGCTTTTGATTCAAAAAATTAATAAATCTATTGCAATTTTTGCAACCATTGCTGCAGTGTCTATTTTTTTAGGGATTGATTTTTCTCAAACCAATCAGTGGCAAGAGACACTACCTTTTTTAGGTGAAAGTCGATTCAGGACAACTGACTTCAAACTCTTTTGGACACTGAGTTTATTGATGCTGGCGGGGCTAGCCTTGCAGCAAGTTAAAGCTAGAGGGCTCTCTGTTATTCGAGGGGTGGCAGCAGTCGCATTGGCGTTTTTATTTTTTACATACTTAAATCGCCTTGCAAGAACGGCACTGTTAGAAGATATGTTGATACCTGGAAATAACTACGCTCGAATTGCTGGCATAACTTTTTCGCTGATGGTTCTGTTTTTAATAATTAAAAAATTCTTTGCTTTCGGTTTTAGTGGGGCAATTACATTAGCTATTGTCGGCACACTTGTTATCGGATATCAATGGAGTGAATTAAATAAAACACCTTGGTCAAACGATCGTGTAGGGATAGAGCAAGTTTATTACGGAATGGAAGTTGACAAAAGAATCGGCGAAGGCGAAGGCAGAGAATACGTAACACGCCCTGGGCGGATAGGGCCAGAGTTTCCGATTCCATATCCAATTGCATTGACCTCACAGATGTGGAGCAATTCTGAGATCAATAAAACCTTTTCGCTCGGGGGGTATGTTCCACTAAAAGGTATTCCTCGATATGAATCGATGATCGAGTTTGCAAAGACAGAAGAAAGCGTTA
>CAZXCT010000088.1:0-4580 GCA_964639395.1 uncultured Bifidobacterium sp. | reverse complement strand
GTATTCAATTTGGCTCTCGTAAATTGGATAACCTGGATTTGGATACAAAACTTCGTCCCCTGGATTCATCAGGCTTTGAATAAATTTTGTGATGACCGGTTTGCCACCAGGTTGAACAATTACATTCTCAAGACTGTAATTTAAACCGCGTCGCTCACTAACATCTTGGGCTAGCGCTTCGCGTAATTGCGGTATGCCAGCAGCTGGACAATAACCAGTTTTACCATCTTTAATTGCCTTGTTCATTGCTTCAACAATGTGTGGTGGGGTTGGGATATTTAAGTCACCTAAGTGAAAAGGATAAATTTTGTTACCCTTGCTCGCCCATTCGTTAGCCGCTAACGAAACAGCAAAAGCAGTTTCGGTGCCTAAGTTGGCGATTCTTTCTGCGAGTTTCACGATGCCCCTATCGGCTATTTGGCAAAAAATATAGTTGCAAAGGCACGAAATTTTATGGCTTTTTGTACCACATGATGGAATTTATTGTCGGGTAATAACTAATATATGCCCATACTTAGAAAAATGGTTGGCTTAATTTCTCTAGCGAGTAAACCTCTGGCTTTTTACCAGATATAAGAGAATTACTTCGCTCTAAAGTTGCTGATTCGCTGACTTGATTTTGTTTTGGCGTTCGGCTTTATATTTTTAGGATTCTTTTTTGGTAGCGGAACGGGCGCTTTATCTGATTTTTTTGGTGGGGTTGGAGCTGCGTTCTTTTTTGCTAAAAGTTTTTTTGCTCGCTCTGCTGGGTTTCCGCTCGTTCCCATTTGTACTCCTTTTAATAACTTTAGCCACTCAAGTTCGAGTTTAATCGAAACCTAAGTGGCCAAATTGGTTTTAACTAATTTGTTGTGATTAACACGTTAGCGTGTCGATGAGATCCAGACTTTGCGCAGTGGGTTTGAAGCGGAATCGTAACAACCGCAACTGTGCCTGGTGCCACAATTGATGGGGTTTGACTCAAAGCTTCATAAAAGGCAACGCCACGATCAGCCATGCACTCCGGCTCGATGCTGTCAATTACTTGCACAGAACCATCTGGAGAGCGATAATTACCGCGCTCTGTCCAAGAAAGTAATCCACCAAACTCTTGATAGAGCTTTAGTTGCGTAAAGACGTTTCCGTTAGAGGTAATTAAAACGGTGCCTTCTTTGATCTCTAGACCACCAGTAGCGTAATTAACAGTAACTGAGTAAATGCTGTCTGCTAATCTGCGATTAGTAGCACCCTTACTGTCTCTTTTAGAAAAAGTGGTGATCTTGCCGCTCTTATTGAATTTAAAATTAGAGTAGATTCCGTCAAAGAAATCAAAGTAACTATTTAGCGTTACCCTTCCATTTTTGTAACGATAAGAACCTCTTGGGTCTTGCATGGTTGGGCTGATGTTGCCTGCATTATCAACTGCTTTTAAATATTCGCGTGAAGAAAAATGATTTTTAACCATGGTGCCAAACAATCTGGCGTCACTACCAACTGCAGTGCGAGCGTTAACCGCTTTTTGAATTGTTGCAGGTTGGCTGGTAGCAAAAGCTTTAAACAACGCTTTGATTGCTGCCTGTTGCGAAGCAGAGTAGGTAACTGCTTGAGCGGCAGAAGCAGAACTGGCTAATAGTAAAAAACTTGTTATAAAGACGGCCAATACTTTTTTCATAAATTCCTAACGTTTGGTGCTTGAAGTCTAGTAGACGCTAGTTTAGGCAAACAACCCCCTTTTTAACTAAGGGAATAGCCTCAAATTTGCCCAGCGGTGCGACTTGGCCTCAACTTATCAAATAAATAAAAGACCAGTAAGAAGACAAAACCTGCCGTTAAAATTGTAAGGACCTGATTAAGTGCCGCCGGGTAACCATTTGCCGCTACATCTAAAAATGGATAAGGGTATTTATTGATTATTGCACCTCTAATAAATGTGTAGCCTAAGAAAATAATTGGGATAACTAACGCCTGAAATACCGTTTTAAATTTAAACCATTTCTTTGGGCCAAAAAATACAAAAACCAAAATTGTAACTGCTGGGGTTAAATAATGATTTAAGAAATTTGTGTAAATATTGTAGCTAGTTGGATCATCATCTTGTGAGAGCAAGAGAATATAAAAGATTGCAGTAATAGATATCATCATCAAACTTGTCATTCTGGCAATATGAAGTCTTTTGTTTTGACTATTTGGATTTTTGTAAATTAAAGTCATGGTAATTGCTACTAAAAACACAGACCAAATCGTGAAGTAACTTAGTGTGTCAATTACTCGAAAAATCCCACCCGAGATACCTTCGCTATGGCCACCAAACAAAGTGGGGGCTTTTTGCGGCTCAGGGACTAGATTAAAAAGTGAAATGATTATTTGACCAATAAATCCAACCCATGCCAATACTGCGTTAAGTAAAAAAGCCGACTTTTTCATATGAGCCTCTCGTCTGGGGTAAGTATAAGTGAATTGCCGACGGAAATGATTCAAATATTCAGAACTAGCGGATAATAAAAGTATGAAAAAACCAGGCTGGATTTTGGTGTTAGCGCAGTTTGCCCTACTAATTGCCCTAGTTTTTATCCCTGATCAACCACACCCAAATCAGACGCTCTATTTGATTGGGAGAGCGCTTGCGATATTCGCACTTGTGCTTTTAATAATTGCCGCATTTGTCTTGCGACCTTCGCTCACCGCACTACCCGAGCCAAAACATGATGCCCCCTTTATAACTAGTGGGGTCTATCGATATTTGAGACATCCAATGTATTCGGCATTAATTTTGTTTGCCTTGGGCGCTGCTTTATATAAGTGGTCACTCTTAGCGCTCGCAACCGCAATTGGTTTATTTATAGTTTTGAATGTCAAGTACCGATATGAAGATTCTCTTTTGCGTCAAAAGTGGCCGCAAGCGCATGAATATCAAACCAAAGTTGGAGCGTTGTTTCCTAAATCGATCCGACCAACATATAAATCGCAATAATAACCACAACTATTGAAAAAGTTTTTTGTATGGTTCGTGCTGGTAATTTTGTTGCCAATGGCGCTAGCAGCAAAGATGAAACTACCCCGGCCAAGGTGAAGGCAGCAATTGATTCAACTGGGATTTGATCCCACAATTCATATCTAAAACTCAGCGCAATAACAGTGTTTGTGGCGATTGCTACTAAAGATGTTCCCACTGCAATTTTGGTTGGAACTTTTAAGATTAAGACCAAAGCTGGCACAATTAAAAATCCACCACCAATACCAAGAAATCCTGTAATTAGACCAATCCCGCTGGCAATTAAAATTGTTAGTGGCCAATTTTGTTTTGTTATATTTTGAGTTTCTGATATTTGCCCCCGCCACATTGAATAGGCAGCAAAAAACATCAAGCTAGCGAAAATTGTAACTGTGATTGTTTCAGAAACTTCTCTTACTAAAAGTGTGCCTAAGTAGGTGCCTATTACGCCCAGGGAAGAAAATATCAGACCTAATTTAATATTTACTTGTGATTTTTTTATTCTTGGAATAACACCCGCAATTGCTGCAGCGCCAACTATTACTAAAGAAGATGTTGTTGCCGCAGTTACGCTTAAACCTAAAACTGCAATCAAGCCTGGCACCGCCAAAATTGCGCCGCCGGCGCCAACAATTGCCAGCACGGCACCAATGGCAATACCTAAGAGGATTCCTTCAAATAACATCATCGTTTAAGCAACATACGGTGAATCGTTATCACCAGACATCGGAAGACCCGCCTCATGCCAACTGAGCATTCCACCTGACATATTTGCCACATCCAGCCCATAGGTTTCTAATTGCATTGTTACTTGACCCGAGCGGTTGCCAGAGCGACAAATAAAAATTATGGGTTTATCTTGCGGGATTTTTTCAGTATCAAATGCACTTAAGGGATTTAAAATTACATTCGCTATTTCGGCCCGACCAGCCTGCCACTCCATGGGTTCGCGCACATCTATACCCAGCGCTTCACCTGACTTAATTTTTTCAAAGGCTTCTTGGGGGCTTACTTCTTTCATGATTAAGCGTTCACCTTCTGATCACTAGGTGCGACGGGCCCAGCATCTTTGTGGCCCAAGACTATTGGCAACTGCTTAACTTGCAAAGTAGCTTCATAGGCTTGGTTAATTAATACTGCATTTAGCTTTGCTTTTTCTAAGATTCCGACCGCAGCCGCCGCTCGATAAGCGCCAGCACAATGCACCCAAATTTCTTTATCTTTCGCCAACTCATTTACTCGATTTTTAAGATCATGCAACGGGATATGAGAGGTTCCTTGAATGTGTGAGGCTTCTCTTTCGCTATTACGCCTGACATCTAATACAAGTATTTTCGGATCTTTCAGTGCCTCAACCACATCGTTAAAGGTGACAGTTTTAGTGCTTTTTTTATTTTCAAACTCTGAAAAATCCCCCACATAAGCGGCTTGCGGACGGTCGATTCCAATTCTTACTAATTCTCTTTGCGCCTGGTTGATATCTTCTGCTTTATCTGAGAGTAAATAAAGCTTTTCTTCATAAGGAAATATCCAGCCAAGATAAGTTGCAAATGACCCATCTAGTCCAAATGACAGTGACCCCGCAACGTGCGCCTTTGCCCAAATGTCG
>CAZXCT010000087.1:0-4638 GCA_964639395.1 uncultured Bifidobacterium sp. | reverse complement strand
TGTACAACTGCACTTGGTGAATTTATCCGGGCTTTTTTGGCAGCGCGCGAGTGGACTAATTTGTCTTTTTCGCCATAGATGAACATTGTGGGGGCTTGTATTTTTTGCACTAAGTTCCAAGCGTTCTCTTGCGTGCGATCTGTGAAGGTGCTTAAAAGTGCACGCAATGTTGCCAGCATGCTAGAAAGTTGATGGGGTTGTCCATCTCGCAAAGCTAATTCATTTGCTATTGCTTGTTCCCAATTTTCTGGGGCATTTTTTGCATCTGCAAAAGTATTATTGATGGTGTTACGTGCTCGCTCTAATGGGGTCAGTAAAAAATACCGCTCCATAAACTTTTCACCTAATTTTGGGATGGCACTTAGTACCACCGGAGTAGCAGAAAAGTGTGGATAGAGCGTGGGTAGCGCTGGTGAAATCAGCGTTAGCGATTTAATTAATTCTGGATAGCGCGCAGCGAGTTGCACTGAGATGGCGCCACCAAGTGAATTACCGAAAAGATGCACCGTCTTGCCTGGATAAACTTTTTGAATTAACTCGGCGCTTATGTTGGCAAAGTTTTTAGGTGAGTGATCGCCATCAACTGGCGGAGCAGACTTACCAAATCCTGGCAAATCCATTGCCGTCATATCTAATTCGCTTAAATGATTCATCAACGGAAACCAATTGTGTCCCGAAGCGCCCAGCCCATGAATGAATACCGCGGCCTCACCACTTTCTGATTGGCGACGGCGAATTCGCACCTTGCTATTTGAGAGGTCTACTAATTCATCAAGCATGGGTTTAGATTAAACCCAAAATGCACTCTCCACAAATGCGGCGAGGTTAACAAGGCATTAATCTTGGGTAATACCCAAATGAGAGGCTTAAGCCAAATGGAAGTTCGGATCGCTGTGCAACATGCGGCAAGAGAAATCGTATTTGAGAGCAATCAGACCCCAGCAGAAATCAGCAAAGCGGTAAATGCTGCTATCAAAGAAAAATCGGTTTTAGATTTGACTGATGACAAAGGTAAGCAAATTTTGGTCCCTGGAGAACAAATTGCTTTTATCGAAATTGGATCTTCCGTTGAGCGTCGAGTTGGTTTTGCTGGCTGATGCCTGAAATTCAACAACTCTTGCTAACACTTCCGGCAGGAGTTGAAAAAACAAAGTTTTCGCTACCTAGTAATGAACTAGTAGCACTCAGGGCTACGAAATCACCCAACCCCGAATCAGCAGTGTTGTGTCTACCTGGGTTTACCGGCAGTAAAGAAGACTATTGTGCAATTCTTTCGCCGCTAAGCGATGCTGGGTTTGAAGCAATTTCTTACGATCAACGTGGGCAATTTGAATCTAAGTTTGAAGAAACTCCCGGCAGCTATGAAATTTCAGCACTAGCCGGCGATGCAATTGCGCTGGCAAAAAGTCTTAATAAAAAAGTACATTTAATTGGGCACTCGATGGGTGGGTTAGTGGCAGCACACGCCATTATGAGTGCGCCACAATATTTTTCATCTCTCACTATGTTGTGCTCTGGCCCTGGTGCTATTCCAGTTGAGCGACAAAGAAATATTTCAGCAATTAGAAAGGGGTTTCCGAAAGTTTCGCTAGCCGCTGCTTGGAAGGTAATCGAAGCAGAAGAAAAATCTACTGATCCAAATAAGTTTTCAGAAGCGGTTTGGGTTTTTCGAAAAAACCGCTGGATGAACAATAGCCCCCAAGCCTTACACGAAATGGCAGCACTTTTGCAAGACACTGAGGATTTTTCAGATGAATTGACCCGAGTATTAAGTGCAAATAAAATAAGTGCACTTGTTTTAACAGCAGAAAACGATGACATCTGGCCGCTAGGTGTGCAACAACAACTAGCCAATACCATCAATGCTAAATATCTAGTTTTACCTGATGCCGGGCATTCCCCCGCACGTGAGACGCCAGCGCAAACTGCCAGCGCCTTAATCGATTTTTATAACGAAATAGCGAAGGGTTAAATATGAGTAAAGAATTAATCACTCAAGCGCTTGCCACGGTGGACGATCCTGAAATAAGAAAACCCATCACAGAATTAGACATGGTTAAAGCCATAACAATTGAAGGTGATCAAGTAATAATTGAAATTTTGCTAACAGTGGCAGGGTGTCCCTTAAAGCAAGAGATTGTAAGTCGCATTCAAGGTGCAATAAGCAAAGTGATGCCGCTAGTACAAACTCAAGTGATATTTGATGTGATGAATGATGATCAAAGAAAAGCCTTAAGAGAAAAACTTCGTGGGCCCCAAAAGATAAATCCATTTGCGCAAGATGATTCGCTCACGCAAGTATTTGCCATTGCCTCTGGTAAGGGCGGGGTTGGTAAATCTTCTTTAACCGTTAATTTGGCTGCCGCGCTAGCCGCAAAAGGTTTTTCAGTCGGAATTTTAGATGCTGATGTATATGGGCATTCGATTCCAAGAATTTTAGGGATAGATCATGCGCCCACCATGGTCGAAGGAATGATTATGCCGCCAGAAAAATGGGGGGTAAGGGCAATTTCAATGTTGCCATTTAAACCAGGCGGAGTTTCGCAGCCAATTGCTTTTAGAGGGCCAATGTTGCATAAAGCCTTAGAACAATTTTTAACCGATGTTTGGTGGGGGGATTTGGATTTTCTTTTACTAGATTTACCACCCGGTACTGGTGATGTGGCGATTAGTGTTTCACAACTTTTGCCAAAAGCAGAAATTATCGTGGTAACTACCCCACAAATTAGTGCTTCAGAAGTTGCGGTTCGCGCCGGAACAATCTCTTCGCAAACTCATCAAACCGTTGCTGGTGTAATTGAAAATATGAGTGAAATTACTTGTGCTAAATGCAATGAGCCAATGCCACTTTTTGGCTCAGGTGGTGGTGAAGCAGTAGTTGAATCTCTTAATAAAGAATTGGGCAAAGAAATTCCTTTAATGGGCAAAGTTCCATTTGATGTTCGCTTGCGCGAAGGTGGGGACACCGGTGAGCCATTAGTTTTGTCTGACCCGAAAGCTGCCGCCAGTGTCGAAATTATTCGAATTAGCGAAATGTTGATCAAGCGACCAAAAGGTTTAGCTGGCAAGTCGCTAAATCTCTCACCGGTAAGTAATTAGCCCTCTTCGCGAGAGCCTAAAACTACTGAGATTTCTTTTTCAGTGCCGTCACTGCTTGTTACAGTAAAAGTAACTTGATCACCTGGGCTATTTCGGCGGATCGCCACAATTAATTCAGTTGAGTCATCAACAAATTCACCGTCTATTTTTGTAATTACATCCCCGGTTTGTAAACCAGAATTCTCACTTGGCCCACCAACTACTACTTCAGCAACTCTCGCGCCTTTATCAAGATAATTTGAATCTATGCTGATTCCGGCAATTGGCGTGCTTGATGTTCCTGAGGTGATAATTTCTTGAATAATTCTTTGCACTTGGGTAATCGGAATCGCAAAACCTAAACCGATACTTCCGCTTGTACCAACACCAAGTGTGGCAATTGCTGAATTAACACCAACTACTTCAGCCGCGCCATTTACTAACGGGCCACCAGAGTTACCAGGATTAATCGCAGCATCTGTTTGAATCGCTGAAATATAAGACTGATCCCCGACACCGCCGGCAATTACTGGGCGATTTAGCGCCGAGACGATGCCAGAAGTTACTGTCCCTTTTAAACCCAAAGGTGAGCCAAAGGCAATAGTTATATCGCCAACATTTAATTGATCGGAGTTACCAATCTGAAGTGGCACCAAATCTGTTTTATCAATTTTAATTACCGCTAAATCATAAGAAGAGTTTCTACCGATTAGTGTTGCGCGATAGCTGGTGCGATCATCAAGTGTTACCTCTATCTCGCCAGAGTTGGCGGCGGTAGCAATCACGTGATTATTAGTGATGATGTAACCATCGGTGCGATAAATAAAACCTGATCCAGTTCCGCCACCGTCAGTACCATCAGCCGAAATGCTCACCACACTAGGTTGCACGGCTTGCACGATGGCAGCAATTGAGCCGTCAGCGGGTTTGATGGCAATTGGTTCATCAGATGAATTATTTGAATTCGCCTCAACAGCAAGATTAGAACTTTGAGATTGATTTGAAATATTGTTTAGGGTGTCTGCCGCTAACCAGCCGCTCACTCCGCCGGCTAAAGCACCAATTAACAGTGAAACCACCACAACTGCCGAAAGTGGGGCTGAGCGACGTGGGCGCTCATTTGACGGCACGGTGTAAGTCAATCCGTAGCCCGTAATTGAGGCAGGGGTGCGATCTGGTTGATCAAATGGAGTCTGAGTCATTAGTGAGCCTTAATTTACGCTCTATGTTACGGCCCCGCATCTGAAAACATTGTGAGGGTTCAATTAATGTTACTTTAATTAATAGTTAAGAAGGTAGCCGTGATTTCACCGAGTGCGCATAGTTGGTCTTATGCTCAAAATCTTGTTGGCGAGGATTCTGTGCTGGCTTCGGCTCGCGAAAAGGCTGACGCAAAAAAGATAAAGAGCATTGGCCCTGGCGGTGGCGCCTTTTTAAGATTTTTAGCAAGTTCTAATGATGCAAGTACCGTAGTTGAGGTAGGCACCGGTGCTGGAATTTCTGGGGTTTGGTTACTAAGAGGAATGAACCCTGCCGGCGTGCTAACAAGTATTGATCAAG
>CAZXCT010000086.1:0-4700 GCA_964639395.1 uncultured Bifidobacterium sp. | reverse complement strand
TGCGCTCAAGTAGTGGCGCAAATGAAGCAATCATTACAACTAGCAAAATCAAAATAAAAGCACGATTGCTATTTTTTAGGCGACTTGGTTTAGCACCTTCGCTACCCCAGCCAAACCAACCCCAAATTGCGGCTGCGATAAAAACTATTTGTAATAAAGCGCTGGCATACAAGTCATATTGCCAAAAGAGCACCAGGTAAAGCAGACTCCCCAATATCCACCAGGGCCAGGTGATTCGTTTACCGGTCGTTCCAAGCCACACCCCAATTAAGGCAGCGGCCGTGGCTAGCAACTCTAAAAGGGTTACTGGGTAACTCCAGGCTTCAAATAAAACTATCAATTTAAACTCCCTACTCGGCATTACCCGACTGGTACTACGGTCGAAGGCGCTTTGCCTTCCTCTCAGTCCGACTGCTCGAACTCCCGTGCAGTGTCCAGTCTAGATCGAAAAAGAGATTTTTGCTACCTTGTATCCATGACTGAGCATCTGGCACTTGCTAAAACCGAAGCGCTTTTGCCTAGGCGAAAGCGATCTGAGCGTGCGCTATTAAATGATGCAGCGATTAGACATTCCACAATCGAATTAATCGCCCAAGCGGGGTGGGATGGGGTGACTTTTGCAAAAGTTGCGAAAAAAGCTAATCTTACAATAGGTGCAATTTACGTAAGGTCTGAAAATACCGCAGAGTTAGGCACCGACATTTGGATTTACACATTAAAACCTGTTCTCACAGAAACGATAAGTAATTTATTAAGTGCTGTTTATTCACAAGATAAAAATCTTATTGCTGAACAAATTCAATTGTGGGATCAGCCTGAGCCAGCCTTACTAGCTTCAATAGAACTTTTAATCGCTGCTTTGTTTGACGTTGACTTAGCAGAAATTCCGCAACGCGACTTGCATGAATTTTTAGGTACCTATTGCACAGGTCGATTCGGTTATAGTCAATTGCAGGCCGCGGCAAACTCTTTAATAATTGGTGAGGTGTTTGGCCGAGCCTTAGGTGCTGCTAACAATATTGATCCAGATACTTCTGTTGAAGAAGTTGCTGAAAATGCCGTAGCAATGATTAACGCTACCGATGTTGAATCAAATCTACCTTCGAATGTTTTTTTTAATACTACTAAAGTTGATAACGATCCTGATCCCCATACTCGAGTGCTACATAAGGCTACTTTGCAAGTTATCGGAAAAGTTGGTTATAAAAGATCAACAATTGCTCGAATCTGTCGCGCCGCACAGGTAAGTAGTGGCTCACTGTTTCCGCGCTTTCAAACAAAAAATGCCTTAATAGCCAGTGCAGTGCAGGCTTTAATACCAAGTGCGGAAGAGAGTTATCGCGAATTAGATTTATTAGCCGAAAAATACGGAAGAATCGAAGCAAATTATCTTGCTTTTATTTCATTATTAGATCTATTAGATGAAAATGCACGTAAACTATTTTTAGAATTAACTCGAATTGAAATCCACGAATCAGAATTAGCTAATATTGACTTTGCTAAAACCAGTAAAAGACACTTTACGCTCGGTATGAGTTTGCTTCATTTTTATTTACCTGAAATATCTAAGTTAAATTTTTACCCTCCAATTCACTGGGCGTACGTCAATCACTGGAAATTGCACCACAAGTGAGTCAAACAGAACATTCCTCCGTCACTAAATGTCGAGAAGAGTTTGCCCGACTGGGGGTAAAGGGTGAAATAATCAAAACTGACGATTCAGCCCGAACCGCACAAGAGGCAGCGGCGGCACTTGGGGTTGAGGTTGGACAAATAGTTAAATCTTTGTTGTTTCAAGCCGATGGCTCACCATTAATGGTGCTCACCTCCGGAGTTAATCGAGTAGACACCAACAAAGTTGCTAAGGCGCTGAATCTAACGAAGATCAGCAAGGCAGATGCTGATCTGGTGAGATCCGCTACTGGCTACGCGATCGGGGGCGTGCCCCCGTTTGGGCATCTCACCAAAATGCGCATCTTAATTGACCCCCAGTTAGCACAATATGAAGTTCTCTGGGCGGCGGCGGGACACCCGTACTTCGTGTTTGCAACTAACTTTGATGAATTGGTTTTGCATTCAGGCGCGATTGTCTACGATGTTGCCTTAACTCAATAATCCCCTTGCCATTAGGTTTACGGGTTAAGGAGTGAGATGAGCGTACGGGTATATCGAGGTAAGCATGGTGATCTAAGCGGTCCGAGCAAAATTGTTAAGGCCACAATCTGGGTCAATGTACTTTCCTTATTGATCAGTTCATTGCTCTGGTGGTTAATCACATCAGATCGCAAGGACTCTTTAACAGTATTTATCTTAATGTTTGCCTTCTCATTAGTGGTAATTCATTCTTTAATTTGGAATGGTTTTAGCTGGAGTTTGACTTTTGGAGTAATCGCTTATGGGATTAGTTTTTCATTTCTGGCGCTAAATAATGCAACAGGGTTTCCTTTTGGTGATGTTTCATATAGCTATCGATTAGGTAGCCAGTTTTTTTCTGTTCCGGCCATTTTGCCCATAGTTTGGCTAACTATTATCTACTTTGCTTTTATTATTGCAAGAAGATTTTTTTACTCAGTAACTTCGGTATCTTTGCTAGGTGCAGTTTTTTCAACTGCAGCAATATTTGGCTTTGAACAGGTCGCAATTGGTATCGGATACTGGGCTTGGCTAACTGAAGTCGATCAGGTAAATACCTTTCTGTCTTTACCTGTGCAATTTTATGTAGCAACTTTTATTATTTTAATAATCATTTTTTTTATGGCTGGTCAGCTAAATCGAAATGAAAAACTCACTTCTCGATCGATATTTTTTGCTTACCTAATTTTGACACTATTGTTTTTTAGTATTTTAATAATTGATTTATCTTTAAATATAAATGCATATTGGGTACTAGCGGCAATGGGTAGCACAATTTTAATTTACATTTTTGGTGCCCTGAAAGATAACTAATATGGCAAAAGTTAATTCAAGCTTTTCCTTGTTAGCAGCAGGGGCGGTAGCAAGTGGCGTAAAAACACTTTTAGACTTCAAGGATCCTAGTGAAGTAAAAGTTTCGCCGCTATTGGAATCCACTACTAGCTTTGACGGTAAAGTCTCAATAATTATCGCTGACGTTAAAAGTCAAGAGATAAATGATTCGATCGCTGACATTTTAAACCAAGTTGGATTAACAAATTTTGAAATTTTGGTTGATCAACAATTATCTATTTCTGACCCAAGGGTAAAGTGTATTTTTGACTCAGCGCAGCCAGCGCCGCTCGGCTGGAGTCAAATAACTTGGACCTGTCAAAAACTTGCCTTCGCTGCTGAAGGCGAAATTCTAGTATTTTTTAATCCACGACTCCTTGTGGCCAATACCTTATTAATCAGTGCAATCAATCACTTAATTGAGAATAATTTTGATGCCTTATTTGTAAATCCCAAGGTAAAGAGTCCGCTCTCACTAAATTACTTATATGAGGTAGGCAAAAGCCTGCCGCTCTTTAATTATTCGAACTCAAGTTCAGCCATTAGTCCTGATTTACTAGTAATAAAAAAGAATTCATACAACCGCATAGCGGGTCATACGCGAGTTGCTACTAAAACAGATTTAGGCGTCGAGTTATTTGGGGTGTTACAAAATTACGATATTCCTACCGCGGTTTGCAGTAGTGGCGCGTTAGCCACCATTGGTAGTGATGAGGCAAAACCGATACTGCCCTTACCTTTTGATATTGCCGTGAGATTTTTAACCTACCTTGCTCCAGTTTTTGTTTTACTATTTAGCAGAAGTAAATCTTTAAAATTTTTAGGTTTACTGGGCACTGCGCTGGGTAGTTCGATTGCATATAAACAATTGCGTAGTTTTAAGCCAGTTGACCTACAAAGGCTCGCTCTAACACCGCTCGCTGCTTTGGTAACTACAATTTTTGATCTTTTGACTTGGTGGAGAAAATGGAAAGCCTAAGTATTCGCCCACAAGTACAGCAAACAATTGACAATTTTTTATCTCAACAAAAACCACTTTTAGACAACGTCTCGCCAGCCGCGGGAGCAATGGCAGAGTTTTCCAAAGAATTTCTAACTGGCGGAAAGCGACTTAGAGCCGCCTTTTGTTATTGGGGCTTCCGCGGTGCCGGCGGTGCAGACTGCGAAGAAATAATTAAAGCCGCTAGTGCTTTAGAGTTTTTGCAAGGTTGTGCTTTGGTTCATGATGATGTTATGGATGCTTCAGACACCAGAAGAGGTAAGCCCTCAATTCATAAAAAATTTGAACAGTTGCATCTGGCTGGTGATTGGGCCGGAGATCGCGCGCTATTTGGAATCGGTGGGGCTGTTTTATTAGGCGACTTGTTGCTCTCGTGGGCGGATCAATTATTACTTAATAGCGGATTTGCGCAACCAGCTTTAGCTAGGGCTAAAAACGTGTATGACACGATGCGAACAGAGTTGATGGCCGGCCAATACTTAGATTTATACAGTCAGGCAAAACGTGGAGGTTCTGTTGATGAAGCGTTTAATGTAATTAGATTCAAGTCAGCAAAATACACAATTGAAAGACCACTTCAGTTGGGGGCGGCTTTAGCTACATCTGATCAAACTTACTTTGAACAATTCACCCATTACGGCTTGCCACTGGGTGAAGCATTTCAACTGCGAGATGATTTATTGGGAGTTTTCGGTGACCCGCAAGAAACCGGAAAGCCGGCTGGTGATGATTTAAG
>CAZXCT010000085.1:0-4868 GCA_964639395.1 uncultured Bifidobacterium sp. | reverse complement strand
ATTGAAAGCAGGAATAACAATCCATATAAATTTTGATTTATACAATTTGATACCTACGAGCTATATCTCTTCAGCAAACTCAAACCAATGGACGCTCTTCTAACTCTTTCTTTTGCGGTAGCCAAAATTACGCCCTCTAAGTGCCCGCCAGCAGGGTAAATACCGGGGGCATTGCGCACTGTAAATTTCAAATAAACTGGGGCAGCAACTCTTACTAAATCTGGGATTTCGTAATAACGAACCGGTGAACCAAAGTCATCTGGTCCTTCAACGTAAACATCTACTGGCACATCAACAGCTTGTCTGATTGCCGCTATTTGTGCTAAAGATAAATCAGTTGAAAGATTTAGTGTGTTGGCACCCAACGAAACTAAATGCTCCGCCATCGCTGGGTTAGTGCAAGGTAGAGCAACTGAAGTTTTAAAAATAAAATCACTTGGTAAATCCCCATTAGCGCGGGCTTGACCTAATACTTTTAATAATCCAATATCACCAACCAAGATACTTCTTATTCCTAAGTCAGCGCCGTGTAAAACATCTTCTAAGGCAAAGCGAACTTGGTCTGCTCCACGTAAAGAGGCAAGTACTATCGATCCAGTTTGAGTTGAAGCTTGCTTTCCGATATCCCAAGCAGCTCTTGGCCCCACAAATAAACAAACTTCTATCTTGTGTTCTTTACCTAGCGCCACCATTTCAAGAATTTCTGAATCAGTTAACAACATGATCCCTGAACCTTGACTTACTCTTGCTACCGGCACATTTCTTTCTTTGGCTTCTGCAATAACTGTTGCCATAGCTTTTGGTCCTTCTACCGAAGGGATTTCAATCTTCCAAGCTGAACCGTCGGCAAATCTTTTTTTAGATTCTGGCAAATCATCCGCATCACCAATCGGAAGATTTAAAGAATTTAATATCCCGGCACTTCGTTTCATTTTGCCGTTCAAATCTCTTGTGCTCATGCTGTGCCCCCTAGGCGAATCTGGCGGTTAAGCCACCGTCTACGCGCCAATCGGCACCTGTCACAAATGAAGCTTCATCACTCAACAAAAATGCCACCACGTTCGCCACTTGATCAGGAGTTCCCAATTTACCCATCGGGTGAACGCTTATTGCGTGCGCTTCTTGATGTGGCTCTCTATCAAAATAACTTCTTAATAGTGGAGTCACGGTATAGCCAGGGCTTACTGAGTTTGCCCGAATCATGTACTTGCCTTCATCTAACGCCAAACTTCTAGTCACACCTAACAAAGCACTTTTAGCTGCACCGTAAGGAAAATAGCCTGGATATGTCATGTGTGCATGAACCGACGCAATTGAAACTATCGAGCCCTTATTGTTTTTTCTCATTTCGGGCAACGCTAACCGCGCAGTCAGCCAAGCAGATTTCAAGTCAACTGCAAAAACGTCGTCCCATTCAGTTTCGGTCATAGTGACTGGATCGGCGTAAGAGTTACGGCCTGCGTTATTTACAACTCCCGTAACCCAACCTAATTCTGTTACAACTTTTTTGTATGCAACTTCTAATTGATCTGCCTGAGAAACATCAGCTTGAGCAAAAGCAACTTGGTGCCCTTCACTCTTTAGTTTGTTAGCAAAGTCTGCGCCTTTTGCGTCTAAGTCGACAAAAGAAACTTTTGCTCCTTCAGCTAAACATTTTTCAACAATGGCGGCACCAATTCCGGCGGCTCCTCCAGTTACAAAAACATGTTCATCTTTTAGTCTTACACTCATTTAAACTCCTCTAACTTTCTTTACTAACGCTAGTAAATCTTTCGCAATTTGTTGAGCTGAATCAATTGGTCCTTTAGTCAAAGACCCTCCCGCACCCAAAGTAACAACCCCAGCTTCTAACCACTCCTGTGCATTATTTAAACCAATGCCCCCAGTTGGCATCCAAGCTGCCGCCGGGAACACATCCTTTACCGAATTTAAATATGAAACACCTAATACCGAGGCGGGGAATAATTTCAAAAAGTTTGCACCAGCAGCTAAAGCTTGCATAATGTCAGTTGGCGTTAGTACCCCTGGTATTGGTAAAACATTTTCCGACAAAGCTGTTTCTATCATTGCCACATTTACCCCTGGCGCAACTAAAAATTGTGCGCCAGCTGCAATTGATTTTTTTGCATCCTGCTCATTTAAAACAGTACCGGCACCAATTAAAAGTTGCGGGTACTTTTCTCTTAAAAAGGTAATTGCCGCTAAAGCTTCAGGATTAGTAAGAGTTACTTCCATGACTTCTAAACCGGCTTCAGCTAGCGCAACTGCGTAATCAATAGATTCTTGCGCTGTTTTATTACGCAAGATTGCCATTACGCCGGTTTTTTTAATTTCTTCAATCATCGCAAAACTTCCCCTGCATTCAAATGGCTATTGACAATTCCATTCTTTCCAAAAGGCAATCCACCCCAATCGCCGATCCCGGTGACAGCCCAAGCCCCACAAACTATTCCCTGCTGCGTGGCAGCTTCTAAATCCAAACCACTCAATAAACCGGCTAGTAGACCAGCCACCAAAGCATCCCCGGCCCCAACTGGGTCCACCAGCTTTACCTTGCGGGTTTCTAGCTCTTTTGAGAATCCTTCACTATATATATGTACATTCGCACCACCATTGGTAATAACTAGATTTTTCGCACCTGCTTTAAAGGCGGCCTGGACAAAATCCTTTGTTTCAAAGACTGTTTGGTACTCCTCAATCCCACCAATTAAAACCTCAACCCCTTCAACTAGTGGACGTAAGGTTTTTGCTGCCGCTTCACCCGACCAGAGTTTTTTTCGTAAATTTAAATCCAAAGAATGACGATGGTTAGCGCCTAACACAATATCTTTTACTTTTTCAGTCGCGGCTCGTGCTGAATCGCTGATGGCTGGGGTAATGCCAGTTATATGAACCCAATCTGAAGCTAAAACCGAATCTTTATCAATATCATTCGCATTCATATTGCAAGCTGCGCTATTTTTTCTCCAGTAAGTAACATCGATCGGTGCTTGGCTAGATGAGTTTCTAATAATTAACCCGGTATTAGCAGAGTCATCCATTATTACCGAATCTGTTATTACTCCTTCACTGCGAGCATCAGCTAAAACAGCTTCACCTAACCCATCTGCCCCTAAGCGACTAAACCAACGAGCACTTAACCCAAGTCGACTTACTCCAACTGCAACATTTAATTCAGCCCCACCAGTCCATCTTTGATAATCACGCGCTCTTGATACTGGCAATTCATCTTGCGCTGCAAAAACCGCAACTGCTTCACCGAAGGTAAAAATATCTGCTTTTGTAAATGGCATCAATCGCGGTACTTATCTGTGGGCATTCCTTTAACGCCGGGATTTATCGCATATGTTTTACCGGCTCCAGGTGAGTCATCTGTAATTTCCGTGGTTGGTGAACCGCGTTGCGCGGTAGTAATAATCATTAAATCTAAATCTGGACCCACAAATGCACAACTAGTAGATTGTTGGCCTGGCACTTTAACTATTTCACTTAACGTTCCATTGGGTTGATAGCGGCGCACTTGCCCACCACCCCAAAGCGCTACCCAAATGCCACCTTCTGCATCTACACACATACCATCAGGGAATCCATCTTCTTGTGGGATCTCAACAAAAGTTCTGCGGTTTTGTGGGACTCCATTGTTATCAACATCAAAAATGTCAACCTTATACTTAAAAGTATCGATGTAGTACATCAAATCTCTTTTTGGCGACCAACCTAAACCATTACTAATAGTGGCGGCATGAATTCGCTTAGTCTTGTTTTCACGAGCTGGCAAAAGATAAAGTGCAGCTTCATCTTCTTGCATTTCATAAGTCATGGTGCCAAGCCATAAATTTCCAAATGGATCGCACTTTGCATCATTTGAGCGAGTTGGCAAAGCTGAGAACTTATCGTCGTTGTCTTTGTACTTGGTGATTAGTTCACAATTACCTTTTTCATCCATCCAAGCTGGGCCCTCAACCAAGCAAGCCACGTACTTGCCGCTGGCAGCTGGTACTAAAGCACCGATGTGCTCACCCACTAAAAACTCGCCGGCTTCTAAGCCGTCCCAAGTTTTATAGAGCACTTTCCCGTTCAAAATATCGAGCCAGACCGCTCTTTTTCTTAAATCATCATTAAAAGGGCCCTCGCCCAGATCGCATACTCTTTCATCAAAAACTTCAACTTCGATCGCCATCAACGCACCTCGACTTTAGTTATTGTGCGCCTTATGTTACGCGCCCACTGTTTTATCTATCCAGCTGTTCGGCCAGTAGTCTTTTCTTGTCCTTAGATTAAGAGGAGTCCATAATTAAAGTCGAATCTTTTGAAGTAATCGTGGTGGGAGCCCCTTGGCGCGAATTAACCATCATCCAAGTCACGACCGATGAAGGCATCACCGGTTTAGGTGAAGTCCGAATGGTCAATAAAACCGAGACGCTGGTGGCGGCAATTGGTGAGTTAGGTAATCGCTATCTAATCGGTATGGATCCTTTTGATTTAAATAAATTAGCTTGGAATATTCAATTCGCGGAATACGGCATCCCTGGTGAAGTTGGGCAGTCCGCCTTAGCAGCTTTTGATATCGCCTGTTGGGACATAATCGGTAAAAAAACTAATCAGCCAGTTTGGAAGTTACTTGGGGGCAAGTTTCGCGACAAAGTCCCAGCTTATGCAAATGGTTGGTATCAAGGCGATCGCGATCCAAAGATTATTGGCGACTTAGCTAAAAAAGTAAAAGCTCGCGGCTACACCGGTTTAAAGATAGATCCATTTGGTGCCGCTAGTGCTGAATTATCAAATGAAGAGCGTCGTCGTTCGGTTTCTGTTTTAGAAGCAGTGCGCGAAGCAGTTGGTGAAGACTTCAATATCTTTTTAGAGATGCA
>CAZXCT010000084.1:0-4918 GCA_964639395.1 uncultured Bifidobacterium sp. | reverse complement strand
GCCATCATTTAATCCGCAATCTAGATTTTTTGAAGAAATTCCTGAAGAGTTAATTATCTTTAAGCGTTCAAATGGTGATATCGAAGAAAAATATGAAATCCAATCTTCTCCGTGGGGTAAAAAAGCTAATCAGGTTATGCAGTTGGTAGCAGGTGACAAAGTTAATCATGAAAAATTTGGGCTTGGAACTGTTTTAGAGATCGCCGGAACCGGTGACAATTCAGAGGCAACAATAGATTTTGGCTCAAGCGGAAAAAAACGGCTACTACTTCGTTACGCTCCAGTAGAAAAACTTTAATTAACCCCAAAGCCAGGTAGCAGGATTTATAAAATTACCATTTACTAAAACTTCAAAGTGCAAATGTGGCCCGGTGGTGTTTCCGGTTGCTCCCATTGCTCCAATTTGCTGTCCGATGTCTACTTCTTGTCCAGTCTTTACTGAAATTCTCGACAGATGTGCATAGCGTGTTACGGCGCCATCAGGATGCTTAATTTCAATTGTGTAGCCGTAGCCAGCCTTCCAGCCGGTAAAAATGACCTCACCTAATTTTGCGGCACTCACTGGATCGCCGTTTCTTCCATTGAAATCAATTCCGGTGTGCCATCCAGTTGACCAACGCGATCCACGAATTCCATAACGAGCACTAATTCGAGCACGAGAGGGTGCTGCAACAATCTTGGCGCGACGTGCCCGCTCTGCCGCCTTGATAGCAGCTTCTTCTGCCGCTATTCGAGCGGCTTCAGCTGCTTGCGCTTTTATAATTTGATCACGCATCAGTGCAATTTTTTCTTCACCGCCGGGGGAGCCAAACTTCGCGCGCACTTCACCATCGAGCACAGGTAGCTTGGGGGCAGTTACTGGCTGTATTGCTTCAAAGGCGTAACGATCATCGGCGCTTACAACTGCAGCAGTGCTACCAATTGATAAGCAGCAAAACGCACATTCGCACTCTCTTGACTCATGAGCGGCGGGAATCGCAATTGAAACCGCTAGGCCTAGTGTGACTAGACCCACACCTGATAAGACCCAAGGGTTTCGTCTAATTTTTCTCTTTGGCATCGCTCCTACCTTGCCCTATTGTCCATTCGCGCGGCAAGTGGGGCAAGCGCAAGAGAAATCACACTTACTTTTAGGCTTAGTGCGCTAGAAAAAATTGAATAAATAGGAGTAATTGGCTAGTGGACCTCTTCGAGTACCAAGCAAAAGAATTATTCAAAGCCAATCAGGTGCCAACTCAAGCCGGGGTAGTTGTTACAACGCCCGAAGCTGCACAAGCCGCTGCTGAGCAGTTTAAATCTGCCACGGTGATAAAGGCACAAGTAAAAATTGGAGGACGCGGCAAAGCTGGTGGCGTTAAGTTAGCAAACAATCCCGCTGAAGCATTCACCCACGCGAAGAATATTTTAGGTTTAGACATAAAGGGTCATATAGTTAAGAAAGTTTTAGTAACTTTGGCAGAAGATATAGCTAGTGAGTTTTATGTTTCGTTTTTAGTAGATAGATCAAATCGATCATTTTTATGCATGGCTTCAGTGGCGGGCGGTATTGATATTGAAGACGTTGCGGCGAACACCCCAGAAAAACTAGCTAAAGTCCAAATAGATCCGCTTACTGGCGTTAACCATAACTTGGCTCTAGCGATAGCAAAACAGGCACAACTTCCGAGTGAAATATTAGAAGCAGCCGCTTCGGTAATAGAAAAACTCTACGACACCTTTGTAAATAGCGATGCAACTTTGGTTGAAGTCAACCCGCTAGTAAAAACTTCTGACGGACGCGTGGTTGCGCTAGATGGCAAAGTCACGCTAGATGAGAACGCACTGTTTAGACATCCCGAATTTGAAAAGTATTTAGATACCAGTGCAGAAGATCCATTAGAGACTAAAGCAAAAGCAAAAGGCTTAAATTATGTGAAATTAAATGGCAGCGTCGGGATTATTGGCAACGGAGCCGGACTTGTCATGAGCACCTTAGACGTGGTGGCCTATGCCGGTGAAGCATTCGGTGGGGTAAAGCCAGCCAACTTTTTAGACATTGGCGGAGGGGCATCCGCCCAAGTTATGGCAGATGGACTTGAAATAATTCTTTCCGATCGAGACGTAAAAAGTGTATTTGTAAATGTTTTTGGAGGTATTACGGCCTGCGATGCGGTTGCCAACGGAATTTTACAAGCAATCGAAATACTCTCTGCTAAAAGCGATTATGTGCAAAAGCCGATTGTGGTTCGCTTGGATGGAAATAACGCTAAAGCCGGATTAGAAATATTGCGAAAAGCAAATATTACAAACATTGAAATCGTTGAAACCATGGACGCTGCCGCGGCTCGTGCAGCAGAACTAGCGAAGTAGGAACAGCAATGGCAATTTTTTTAGATTCAAACAGCCTCGTAATTGTGCAAGGAATGACGGGCTCTGAAGGCCGCAAGCACACAGAACGCATGATTAATTCTGGAACCCGAATCGTGGGCGGGGTAACACCAGGTAAGGGTGGTCAATCGGTTGAAATTGCTGGTAGTGCTTTACCTGTTTTTAACTCAGTCAAAGAAGCAATGGATAAAACTGGTGCAAATGTTTCTGTAGTTTTTGTCCCACCAAAATTTGCTAAAGCAGCCGTGCTGGAAGCAATTGAGGCTGAGATCCCACTCTGCGTTGTTATCACCGAAGGAATTCCGGTACACGACACAGCGGTATTTTTTGCGCAAGCTCAAAAATCTAAAAAGACAAGAATTATTGGTCCGAACTGTCCTGGAATAATTTCTCCAGGTAAAAGTAATGTAGGCATCACGCCAGCAGACATCACAACTGAAGGAATAATTGGTTTAGTTTCTAAATCAGGAACCTTGACCTATCAGATGATGTACGAATTAAAAGATTTAGGATTCACCACGGCAATTGGAATCGGTGGGGATCCGATTGTGGGCACAACACATATTGATGCGCTAGCTGCATTTGAAAAAGATCCCGAAACCAAAGCGATCGTTATGATCGGTGAAATTGGTGGCGACGCAGAAGAGCGTGCTGCACAATTTATAAAAGAACATGTCACCAAACCAACGGTTGCCTATGTGGCAGGTTTTACTGCGCCAGAAGGTAAAACCATGGGGCACGCAGGGGCTATTGTCTCTGGTTCGAGTGGTACTGCCGCGGCAAAGCAAAGTGCATTGGAGGCTGCAGGAGTTAAAGTGGGCAAAACCCCGAGTGAGACCGCTAAATACCTAAGGTCTCTAATTAAATAGTCGCATGAGCGACAAATCAAATTCAGCCGCAGGCGTACTCGCCGCTGGACTAGCCGTGACGGTTTGGGCAAGTGCCACTATTTTTGGCGCAATCGTTTTTTTAGCAACTGCTACCTGGGTCTTCTCAGCAGATTTAGAAAGTTCGTTAGTAGACGTACTTAACTTTGCGGCAGCAGCTTTTTTAGTAGTAAATGGCATTGATATTCAATTTTCGACTTTGATATTAGATTTAAGATTTAGTGGCTTTATTTTGTTAGTTTTTTATATTTTATTTAGAACTTTCAGATGGGCTATAAAATCATTACTGCTAAATAACCAAAATAACCCTAGTCAAAAATCACTTGGTATCTTACTTATAGCATCAATTTCTTATACTGGCTTAATATTTAGTGTCTTTTACCAGCAGACTAAATCTTTAGATAACTTGCTAGCAATTTTAATTTGGCCATTTGCTTTAAGTGCAGGTGCCGGAATCTTGGCGATAATGTCCGTGGGTGGCACATGGACACTTGTAAAATCTGGATTAGATGAAACATCGAAAAGTCTAATTGATACATCTCGAAAAGCCTTATTTGTAATTTTTTTTATTTCGCTAGCAATGTTTGTCTGGCTGGGGTACTTGAGTTGGAGTGAGATTTTAGGTGTCTTTTATGACTTGGCAGCAAATGGTTTTGCAGTAGCAATAATAATTTTGCTTGGCTTAGGTTGGCTGCCAAATTATTTAATGTGGATTTGGGCGGTACTAAGCGATGTAACTTTAAACTTGGGTAGCACTTCAGTTTCATTGCCTGCTACCAACATCACACAATTGCCTGCTTGGCCGTGGTTTGCGCTAGTTCCAGCCGAAAGCCCTGCTTGGGCCGAATACTTAATCGCCCTCCCAATTTTGGTAGGAGTGCTGATTGCGATATTTTCTCACAACCAAAAGTATCCAAATTGGATTGTTTCAATTGTATTTTCAAGTTTAATTGTGTCTATAGTCTTGATGACATTAACCTGGTTTACAAATGGCAGTTTAGGATTAGAGCAACTTGATAATTTTGGATTAGACCCAACTGTACTTTTTAAAAATAGCTTTAGATTTTTTATGATAGGGGCAACGATTGTTGTGGCATTGAAAATTCTCTATCAACGAGCAACAGCACCGTCACAAGACGACGAACAAATTGCGAATAAAGATGAATAAATCGCCAATCTTAGTATTAGCGTCAGGCGAAGGAACTTTGCTGCAATCTTTGATAGATAAGCAGGCGGAGCTTAATTACCAGATCACACTTGTTATTTCTGATAACCCAGCAGCGAAAGCATTGACTCGCGCTTCACACGCACAAATTGAATCTAAAGCAATCGTTGAGTTAGATTACGCTAGTGGTGAGTTATGGCATCAAGCATTAATAGCAGCGATCACATCCGCTAACCCTGAGCTAATTGTGTTAGCAGGATTTATGAGAATTCTTCCACCAAAGTTAGTTAATAAATTTCAAAACAAAATTCTCAACAGCCACCCAGCATTGCTGCCGAAGTATCCAGGGCTAAATGCAGTAGCCCAGGCATTGGCGGCGGCAGAGGTTGAAACTGGAGCCACTATGCATTTAGTTGATGAAGGGGTAGACACTGGTCCAATCGTGAAGCAAGTTGTGGTTAAGGTTTCACCTCAAGACTCCATAACGAGTTTGCACCAA
>CAZXCT010000083.1:0-5032 GCA_964639395.1 uncultured Bifidobacterium sp. | reverse complement strand
GGATTTTCATTGCTAGAAATTTTAAATACTTCTAAGTCACTATTAGCCTTTGCGCTTTTGCCAGCTTTATAGGCAGGCAGATCAGAAAGGTCTTTTCTCATTTTTGGACGTTCCATAAAGATTAGATTAGGTGGTGGCTATGAGATAGTCTCAATGAAGTAATTTATTTTTACCGGGAGTGGCCTTAATGCGGTTAAAGCACAATTTACTTTCAGTCCTTACAGCTGCTGCATTTGCTACCACGTTGATAATTTGGGGCTTCGCTTCCCCTCCGGGCTCGGGTCCGGATGATAACGATCATCTGCCCTCTATTTGGTGTGCTCGTGGCTATGTACAAGATTTGTGTGACCCCGGGATTACTGGTGATGGAATGGGTAAAACTCTAAGCCCACTAGTTCAAGCATCTGATTGTTTCGCATACAAATCTGATACTAGTGCTGCATGTCAAGCTGAATTATTCAAGTGGGATGATTCTGTCTTAATCAATTCAGTTACAAATGAGGTTGGCCGATTTCCAAATGGTTTTTATTGGATATTAAATAGTTTTATAGGAGAAAATACTCTCTATTCCGCGATTTTAATGAGAGTGTTTAATTCACTTTTAGCAGTTATTGTATTTTTCTTATCTTTTTATGCGATTAAAAAGAATTTAAGAGTACCTCTTATCATGGCGTGGTTAGGTGCAACTCTTCCTTTAGTGTTATTCACAATTCCTTCAACAAATCCAAGTTCTTGGACAATTATTGGTTTAGGAACATATTGGGCTTTATTGCTTAGCTACATGCTCGAAGATAACGTTCGTAAAAGATTATTTAGTGGCGTAATGGTGCTATTTACTGCATTAATTTCGCTTACTTCCAGATCTGAATCTGCGCCGTACTTAATAATAATAACTGTAACAATTTTTTTGCTCATTAAGTTTTGGAGTAAACTAAATGCAAAAGACTGGACTATTTTTCTTATCCCGTTTGGAGTTATTTTCATAAGTGTGTATGAGTTTTTAACAACACCTTCGACATTAGGGATTTCGACTGGACTGCCTGGCGGAGATCCAAATCGATCATTAGAAGAAGTGTGGTCCACAAATATTATGCGGTTCCCAGTTTTATACACGGGTGCGTTAGGTAAGTGGAATATGGGCTGGATGGATACGCCTACTCCGGATATCACATTCTTTTTTACGATTTTTATATTTTCTGGTTTAGTGTTCGTAGGTATAAATTTTATGAGCAAATACAAATTTTTTGCTTTGCTATTTCTACTATCCTTTATGGCTTTTATCCCTTTGCGGATACTCGCGTTAGGCAAAAATATTGTTGGAGAGAATGTCCAACCAAGGTACTTACTTCCATTCTTATTTGTGTTAATTGGCGTAAGTCTTTTCATTCCTTATAAAGATCAAATAATTGGCTTTTCTAAGAGTCAACTAATTTTTATTGCTACCGGATTATCAATTGGACATGCCTTCGCATTGCATCAGGTCATGCGTAGGTACATCACCGGCACTGACGTAGTTTCTTGGAACTTAAACCGTAAAGCCGAATGGTGGTGGGAGCCTTTGCCCTCTCCTATGGTTACGTGGTTTATCGCGGTTGTGGCTTACTCGTTAATGATTTCTATTGCTGTGAGTTATGTAAATGAAATTTCTAAGAAATCGCAGCAACTGCAGCTTTAAATAATTCTGTATGTAAATCAACATCTGTCTTTTGCGTTGTCGGGCACATCAAGGCCATGTTATGAAACGGTGTCATTAGTACATCGCGATTTGCCATATAAAGATGCATATACTCATCAAGTTCGTCGTCTGCCGCATTTGCGGATTGAGTGCCATTTATTGGTGCGGGATTTGTAAAGCGATATTCAGCTCTTGCCCCTAATTGGCTAATCGACCATGCGGTTTTTGTTTCATCTAAAGTATTTTGAACACCAATCGTAAATTCATTTGCCAAATTAATCATGTGATCAAAAGCAGCTTCAGTTAATACGTGTTCTAAGGTGGCGCGCATGCAAGCAACTGATAAGGCGTTACCTGAGAGTGTGCCGCCAACACCGCCCACATCAACTAAATCCGCTTCATCAAAGTGACGAACCTTCTCAGCAATCTCGTGGGTTAATCCGTATGCACCTGAAGGCACTCCACCACCAATTGATTTACCAATAGAAAACAAATCTGGTTTTAGATCCCACGCTTTGGTGGCTCCGCCGTATCCGGCTGAAAAGGTGTGAGTTTCATCGATTAATAAAAGTGCTTGGTATTTATCTGCTAATTCTCTCAAGCCTTCTAAATATCCTGGCGCTGGAAGCACGATTCCGATATTGGTTAAGGCAGGTTCAGTGATTATTACTGCTACATCGTTGTTTTTTAACTGTCTTTCAACTGAATCTAAATCATTAAACTCAGCAACCCGCGAAGTGCTAGTGATATCACCTGGCGCACCAACGTTACCAGGGCGAAGTAAGGTTTGATCGTTTTTACCGCTCACAACAAAAGTTTCATCTACTGATCCGTGATAGCAATAAGAAAACGATAGAACTTTTGGTTTGTTAGTAACTAAGCGAGCGATTCTTAATGCCCAGCGGTTAGCGTCAGTTGCAGAAAGCGTGAATGACCAAAGTGGCATCGAGAATCTACTAGTTAATTCTTTAGCAACCCATTGCGCGTCTTCAGTTGGAAGCATGGTGGTTGCGCCACCTAAATCGCGATAGCGCGTTTGAATTGCTTTTGAAACAGCATCGGGTGAATGACCACCCATCGCTCCAGTATCACCGAGCGCAAAATCAATATAGGTATGTCCGTCAACAGTTTTAATTCGATTACCTTTAGCCCAGTCTAAATAAAGCGGAAACCCGCCAGACCACTTATTCATCCATGTCATAGGGACTTTGCCAAATAAATTATCGGCAGATTTATACAAAGAAAGTGATTTTGGGTTTCTAGCTAAATAGTCTTTCTTTTCGTTTGCCAAAGCATCTTTTAACTTATTGCGATCGACCATAATGTTTTGAGATTACTTTTATTGAGATTGGGTATTGGCAGGTGGGGTGTTAAAAGTATTTGCCATTTCAACAAATCTTGAATAATGGCCTTGAAAAGAGACTGTTACGGTTGCGGTTGGCCCGTTACGGTGTTTAGCCACGATTAAATCGGCTTCACCGGCGCGTGGGGATTCACGGTCATAGGCGTCTTCGCGATGAATCAACATCACCACATCTGAGTCTTGCTCGAGCGAGCCTGACTCACGCAAATCAGAAAGCATCGGCCTTTTGTCTTGACGCTGTTCAGGGGAGCGGTTTAACTGGCTGATCGCTACTACTGGCACTTCTAATTCTTTTGCTAATAGTTTTAAAGAGCGAGAGAATTCGCTGACCTCTTGTTGGCGACTTTCTACTTTTTTACCGCTTGACATGAGTTGTAAGTAATCCACTATTACTAACTTTAAATCATGTTTTTGCTTAAGTCTTCGGCATTTAGCGCGAATTTCAGAAATAGTTAAGTTTGGTGAATCATCTATAAATAATGGTGAGTCAGAGATTGCTGACATCTTGCGGGCTAGGCGTTGCCACTCTGTGTCAGACATCTTGCCGCTACGCATTGATTGCAAAGCAATGGATGCCTCGGCTGAAAGTAATCTCATTACAATTTCGTTGCGCGCCATTTCAAGTGAAAAAATTGCACTGGTCATTTTGCCTTTAATGCTTGCTGCTCTAGCAAAATCTAAACCGATTGTTGATTTACCCATACCGGGACGGGCTGCCACCATAATTAATTGCCCAGGTTGTAAACCATTTAATAATGAATCCATTTCGCTAAATCCAGTTGGAACGCCAATTAAGGCACCCTCATGATTTGCGATTGCTTCAATTTCACTCAATGCATTATTTAATAAATCTTGTAATCTTTGATAATCATCACTAGTGCGGCGATCTGTAACTTCATAAACTTCAACTTGAGCACGATCAACTAAATCATCTACTTCACCTTGCTCGTCATAACTCATATTTACAATGCGAGTGCCGGCTTCAACTAGTCTTCTTAAAATTGCTTTTTCGCGAACGATACGTGCATAGTGGGCAGCGTTTGCTGCGGTTGGCACCGATGCCACCAAAGTGTGAATATAAGAAGGGCCACCAATTCGATTTAACTCACCTAAACGTGTTAACTCTGCTGCGACTGTAACTGCATCAGCTGGCTCACCGCTTCCGTACAAATCTAAAACAGTTTCAAAAATAGTTTGGTGTTGAGTTTTATAAAAGTCGTGAGTTTTTAATTCTTCAATCACTTCAGAGATTGCATCTTTACTTAAGAGCATCGCGCCTAATACGCCTTGCTCAGCAGCGATGTCCTGTGGTGGAAGACGAGTGGGATCTGCTGAATGTCTCGGGAGCTCTGCGACTGACACGTGCCCCCCAAAGTTAGAGTAATTAATTAAAGGATTTCATATGAGTATGACATTTTTTAATGTCTCCACTCAGCCTTAATCTATTGGTCTATCTGGGTATTTACCAAGAATGCTTGTGGACAATGCTGTGTATAACGGGGGGATATCCCTTTATCTGTGGGGTTATTGTGAACATGATCTGTGGATAAAGTGTGAAAAGTAAAGTTTATTTTCTTGGCTTTTTGGCTTTGACCTGCCTAAATGCAAGTTCATGCCTGTGGGTTAAAAAAAGATTTCAGAACCTGAATCTCTCGGTGCCTATGATGCGAGAGGGTTTCAATTATATTTTTTTGTATAAACTGCGCAGGTTAAAGTTAGTTAATGGATTTTTCAAAGATTAGAACTGTTTCAGTTATTTGCCTCGGCAACATCTGTCGCTCGCCCATCGGTGAGGTGGTACTACGAGATCGCCTTGAAAAAAATGACTTGGCGATTGAGGTTTCTTCGGGTGGCACTGGCGATTGGCATATTGGTGAAAATGCTTATTTTAGATCAATTGAAGTTTTAGAAGAAAATAATTACAAAATAAATCACACCGCTAAACAGGTCACAAGAAAATGGTTTGAAAAGCATGATTTATTTTTGGCAATGGA
>CAZXCT010000082.1:0-5164 GCA_964639395.1 uncultured Bifidobacterium sp. | reverse complement strand
GTTTATTTCCAAACAAATGATGATTTTACTCAGATGATGATTACAAGTGGCATACTTTATGGCGAGCCATCTGCAGAACTATTATTTACGTCAAAGCCTTTAAGTTTAATAATCTCACAATTATATCTTCTAAATCAAAATTTTTCATGGTACACAATTGTAATGTTAACGACGCTTGGATTATTTGCGTTTGGATTTTTTTTACTAATAGATTCTATTAGTAATTATCCTGATTTCTATATAAAAATATTTTTATTAATTATATTAATCGGAACTTTATTTTATTTTTTAATATTTTTTTTTGAATTACAATTTACACAAACTTCTATTCTAGCAACAGGAGTTGGATTTCTTTTAAGTCTATTTCATCACTCTAGATTTATTAGAATCTATGGACTAATTTTAATGTCTCTTGGAATTTTTTGGCGCCCAGAGGCTGGGCTATTGGTTATTGCGTTAGCTATCACACTTATAGCTATACATTGGGCTGTTGAATATAGAAAAAAACCAGACAAACCTGAAATCATAAAATTCACCTATGTAATTGTTGTTGTTGGAATTTCTCTCGGAATAGCCCTCGCAGACCTCCACAAAAATTCTCCTTTCATTTCATCAGAGAAGCAACTGTACATTTATCATTACGATTCTCTTGGAAAGGTTCTCGACTACAATCCCACCAGTAATTGGGAAAATAAATTATCTTTCTCCGCTAAACAGGTTGGATGGAGTAGTAATGACTTCAATTTACTTGTCGATAAATTTTATTTTGCAAATTCAGAAGTATATTCAAGTCAGAAGTTTTTGCAAATAACAGATTTAACTTTTACAGGTAATTCTTTACTTTTTTTATATGACACAGCAGAAAAGCTAAATCTTACTTTTATTGATAAGCATAAATCTTTATTATTTTATATGATTATAGCTCTAATAATAATTTTATTTTTGTTTGGACAAAGAAAATTATTTGTTATAACTTTGTATTTACTCGTTTTTTACTTTCTTAATTTGTATATCTTATCATTAGGAAGAATTCCTGATAGAGTTTTACTTCCATTAACTTTTATTTTTATTTTGAGTATTATTATAATAAATGTAAATTTGCAAACTACGGATAATAAACAATTGCATTACGATAAACGAAGTAAAATAAATTTTTTTAGTCTATGTACCTTGAGCTTAATCTTTGGTATTTTTATAATTAATACTATGGTTAATACTTATTACAAAGTTGATAGTGAAATCTGGTGGAAGCAATCCGCAGATAAGCAGATATTAAATTTTGATAAAGTTCTAAATTTTGCGCCAGATAGACCTATTATTGCTTTCTCAAGTTTTTATTCAACTTTAATGAAAACGCATAGTCCAACAAAGCCTCCTAGCAAAACTGAAGAAATTTGGAAACACATGATTTTAATTGGATGGGCGATTAAATCTCCAGAAATGCTCGAACAACTTGATTCTGTAGAAATTTCCGAAGATCTTTTTTCAAGTTTAATAGAAGATAAAGTTTATCTTGCAACATCTGATCATGCGAAAGAAATCTACTTGGTGAATAAATACCTGACCGAACACACCGACTCAACAGTTAGTTGGTCGACTGGTCCAATCATTTACAATGACACGGGCCTTGGTATTTGGAAAGTAGTGGAGTCTAACTGACTGTAATTGATTAACCTATACTTATTCTCAGATGAACCACAATCCTTGGATTGCCCCAACTGCTACTAAACCAGTGGTTGGAGCAGTGCAGATCCCAGGCTCAAAGTCACAGACTAATCGCGCTTACATTCTTGCCGCACTTGCAAATAGTGAATCAGTCATTGAGCACCCTTTAGTCGCCCGAGACACTAATTTAATGTTGGATGCAATTCGTTCACTTGGTGCAAAAGTTTCACAAGATGGCGAAAAAGTTTTTATTGAACCGCAAATAACAACTAGTGATGTAATCAATATTGACGTAGGACTAGCCGGAACGGTAATGCGATTTGTTCCGCCACTAGCTGCACTATCTCACTCTAAAGTTTTTTTTAATGGCGATGAACAAGCTCGCGTCCGCCCCATGAAGGTCATGATAGATGCGCTTAAGCAACTAGGGGTTAGCGTCAATGATGAAAATAATGGTTTTTTACCATTCTCAATTGAAGGTCATGGACACATTTCTGGTAAAGCGATAACTATTGATGCTTCTAGCTCAAGCCAGTTTGTTTCTGGACTTTTATTAGCAGCCCCCCGTTTTGATTTTGGATTAACGATTACCCACCAAGGAAGCAACCTTCCGAGTTTTCCGCATATCGAAATGACGATACAGATGCTTAATGAAATAGGTGTTGGGTGTGAATATCAATTAGTTGATGCTAAAACGCATAGTTGGGTAGTCAAACCATCGCTAGTCGCAGGGAATCATTGGAAGATTGAACCCGATCTTTCAAATGCCGCACCATTTCTTGCCGCGGCGATGGTTACTAGCGGCAGCGTTACCATCAAGGATTGGCCAAAATCAACCACTCAAGCTGGTGGTTACTTACCAGAAATTCTAAAAAAGATGGGTGCTGAAATAAATGTTGATGAAAACGGATTAACTCTCATAGGGCCAAAGATCATTAAACCGCTTTCAATTAACTTAAAAGATCTAGGTGAGCTCACTCCTGCAATTGCCGCTTTAATGGCTTTAGCCGACGGACAAAGTGAAATAACGGGGATTGCGCATTTGCGAGGTCATGAAACAGATCGCCTTGCCGCATTAGTGCATGACTTAACGCAAATTGGCATTAACGCGCAAGAATTACCCGATGGATTAAGTATTAAACCAAATCAACTTCATGGCGGACAATGGCAAAGTTTTGCTGATCATCGAATGGCAACGGCTGGTGCCATTATTGGGTTGCGGGTATCAGGGATTGAAATTGACGATATCGAATGCACCAGTAAGACTATGACTAATTTTCAATCGCTTTGGCATAATCTAGTTAGCGCATGAAGCAAAATAATCAATATTCTGAAGAAGACATAAAGTTTCGTCCTAAGCGAAACAAAACTAGACCAAGAACTAAACAAACTCGGGTTTATAAAGATCTGACCCTTGGAATAGTGATAACAGTGGACCGCGGCCGATTTACTGTCACCCTGCCTGAGCATGATTACTTAAATATCTACGCGATAAAAGCTAGGGCTTTAGGTAGAAAAGGCGTGGTGGTAGGTGATCGCGTGGGGTTGACTGAAGTCAACTTTGAACGACCGACTGATTTAGCTCGCATTGTAGAAATCCAAGAAAGAAAGAATGTCTTAAAAAAGAGTGCCGATGACTCTCAATCTGCCGAGCAAATGTTGGTAACTAATGCAACGCAAATAGGAATCGTGACTGCAATTGCTAATCCCGACCCACAGTTAAGATTTATTGATCGAGCAATTGTGGCAGCTTTTGATGCTGACGCCACACCGATTTTAATAATTACTAAAAAAGATCTTAAAGACCCTGCCGAGCTAATCGAACTATACAAAGATTTTGAAATCCCTATTATCACTATTGATAAAGATTCTGATTTGAGCGAATTAAATTTACTTTTAAAAAATCAAACTACCGTGCTAATAGGTGCCTCAGGTGTTGGTAAATCAAGCTTAGTAAATCGACTTTCCCCTAAGGCTATGCGAAGTGTGGGTGTTGTGAATGAATTAACAGGTAAAGGCAAGCACACTTCTACTAGCGCAATTGCTATTTTGCTAAGTACAGATACTTGGGTAATTGATACACCCGGTCTAAGAAGTTTTGGTTTAGCCCACGTACATCCTGAAACGGTTTTAGCCGCAATGTCTGATCTAAATGATATTGCTGTGAACTGCCCTAAATCTTGCACCCATCAAGATTCAGCTTGTGAATTAGTTAAGGTCGCAGCAGAAAATCCAAAATTACAAGCAAAGGTTAATTCACTACAAAGAATTTTAAGCGCAATTAAATCAAGTTACTAATCTTGCGCAACTGTGGTTGATAATTTTCAATGAAAGAATTTGTTCTTAATATTTCGCTAATTGCCACCGCTAGCTGATCCCCTAATGAGGCTGGGCCCAAATATTTGATTGGCTTAATGGCAGCTAGTTCAGTAAATATGCTGGCAATTTCGTTGAAGATTGTTTCACCAAGCGTTAAATTGTTTTCTACTTTTTTATTAAATTTGTATAAAGCCAAAGCACGTAATTTAGAAGAGAGTTTTACACTCTCTTCTAAATTGATTACCAATGCTTAATCCCTATTTGCTGCTAATAAGGCAAATAGTCTTAAAAATTCGATATAGAGCCAAACCAATGTCAAAATTAATCCAAAGGCTAGCTTCCAAGCTTCTTTTTCAGGAAGATTCATGTCAACTGCTTGATTGATTGCCTCGAAATCAAGTGCCAAACTGAAAGTAGCTAATCCCACACCAACTAGAACTAGCAAGATTCCAATTCCGCCAACGCCATAAAATCCCCAGCCACCACCAACCCCAGCAAATGAAGAAATGAAGCTGAAGATAGCGATGACTAAGTAAGAAACTAAGGCCACCATCATTATCTTTATAAATTTTGCATTTACTTTTACAACACCAGTTTTATACAAGGTCAACATCACACCAAAAGCAATTACTGTTGCCATTACGGTGTTACCTACCAGATTTGTACCTTGTTGGGCGAAAGCAGTTTGAAAGATGTAACTAATTGCCCCAAGAAAAACTCCTTGGGCAGCCGCATAGGTCAAGACTAAAGCTGGAGAGACCTGCTTTTTGAAAATATTAACCAAGCCCAGAACGAAGCCAATCCCCATGGCAATAAATGCGATCGCAGGATTAGTTGGGGCCAAGCTCCAACCAAAAAATGCACCGACCAAAAGCACTGCCAACATCATGGCTGACTTCATCACCACGTCGTCAAGCGTTACTACCCGCTGACCCGGTAAAGCTGAATTGGTCTGCTGGTCTAAAGCGCCTACTGGCTCGCGAAAATCGGCATATCTGCGCATCACCGGATTGTTGGTTTGCACTTGGCTCACTCCTAGGTTGTTGACTCTTTTTTATACGTTAACAGGTACTCACAATTTTAACAATTCTAACGCAGAAGGGCTACTCGTTACCCTATTAGGTGACGAAAAAAACTCGGGGTCATGTAGTCAATATTTCATATTTAGTGCAAGAATGAC
>CAZXCT010000081.1:0-5167 GCA_964639395.1 uncultured Bifidobacterium sp. | reverse complement strand
TTTTGCCTCGGGGCTTGCAGTGCAAGTTGCTTCTGTCTTAATCAGGGCAGATGGTTACTATTTATCACTTATTTTAGGCGTTCCTATTTTGTTTTATTTCTTAATTTTTCTGTCGCCCCTAAAGAAGAATTTCGCATTTATAGCTGTTAACTCGCTGTTAATGGTTACTGTGGTACTAGTAGAAGCAAATTTGTTAGAAAAAAATTTAGCAGAATCAAGAGCGTGGGCTAAATTCTACACTTTTCACGATGAATTTTTTAAGATAAAAACTAATCCAGCAGAAACAGAGATGTATAAGTTAATTGAAGCGGGTAAAATCAACTCGCTCGAGTGGGACAACGTAGATGCTTATATTTTAAATTCATATGCTTTTTACGATCAATCGGTATTTTCAACTGAAAATTTGGCCATTGGTACAGCCGAAGTTACAGATTCATTGGGATTTTCTGGTTTAAAAAAACGTGGGCTCAATTATACATTTGAGCGAACGATGTCATTCTTAGAAGAATCTAAATTTTTATTTTATGGCTATCTACTTATTCTACTAATTGCTTTTTTTGTAAAAGTAGCTATTTGGAAGAGATTGTTAGTGTTTATCATCGGATTTGCACCGCTTGTATCCGTCTTTTTCTACCTTGGTGGGGCAAGTAGGTTGCCGCTGCGGGTGCATTTACCCGTGATAGTTTTTGTAATTATTTTTTGGCTGCTATTGCTTGCCTTGACTGTAAAACGTAATCAACAAATTTTTAGCTGGATTATGGCAAGTGCGATAATTATTATCTCTTTAAACTTTATTTTTTCAAATAATAATATCTTTATGGTTAAAGAAGAAAACTCAAAGAAGATTAGCAACTTGATTACTAGTCAAAATACTATGAATAAAATTAATCCAAACGGTATTTTTATCGGCCAAATCATGGCTTTTGAAGAGAGCGCAACATTTGCTTATAGAAAAATGAGTGATAGCGAAGTTTCATATTTGACTTCAGGGTGGCACACCTTTTCACCGCCCTGGTATGAAGATCTCTATGCGTTAAATCTAATTCAAGACAGTCCATACTTGGCTTTAGCAGGTCAACCGGGCGTCTATTGGGTTTCAGATCTTTACACTGCTCAAGTGCTGGATATGTATATGAATAATCATGACATAATTCGAAAAAATCTATGTTTGTTAGCTGATCTTCCTTATGGTTTAGGGGTATTCACGTTTCAGTCAGAGCAAGTTTGTTTTTAATTAACTTGTAAAAACCAAACAAACATTGTGACCACCAAATCCAAAAGAATTATTTAGTGCAACGCGTGCGCCTTTAGCTAAAGTATTTTTATTTGGCTTGGCAACATTCATCTCTATTTGAGGATCTTGATTATCAAGGTTCATAGTAGGTGGTACCACACCATTCTTCAAAGCTAAAATTGCAAAGATAGATTCAGCTGCTCCAGCTCCACCTAATAAATGGCCGGTTAACGATTTTGTTGCAGTTACTAAGACATTATCTAAATCAGTTCCTAATGCGCTTCGCATGGCTTTATATTCTGCAATATCTCCAACTGGAGTACTAGTGGCATGTGCATTAATGTGAGAAACTTCAGATTTAGAAATTTCTGCATCTAACAATGCTTGTTTGATAGCTCTAGCTGCGCCGGCACCTTCTGGTTCTGGGGCCGCAATATGGTAACCATCTGCAGACATTCCTGCCCCTGCTAGATAGCCATAAATTTTTGCACCACGCGCAATTGCATGTGTTTCACTTTCTAAAATTATGGCGCCCGCACCTTCACCCATGACAAAACCGTCTCTAGCTAAGTCGTAGGGACGTGATGCTTTTTCAGGTTCATCCTTTCTGGTTGAGAGTGCCTTCATCGCCGCAAAAGCGCTAATAGCCAGTCGATTTAGGCAGGCTTCAGTTCCACCAGCAATAACCATGTCGGCTTTACCGTTACGAATCATTTCTAAACCACCAGCAATTGCCTCAGCGCTGGTAGCGCATGCTGAAACCGGAGAATGCACTCCCGCTTGCGCACCAAACTGTAAGCCAACCATTGCTGCCGCAGAGTTGGGCATGATCATCGGTACCGTCATTGGGTTTACGCGATCTGCACCACGAGTCATCATGGTTTCGTATTGTTCGATTACGGTATTTAAGCCACCGATACCAGTACCAAAATGAACGCCTAATCTTTCACGATCAATTTCGGGTGCACCGGCATCTTGCCAAGCTTCTTTAGCCGCGATTACGCCTAGTTGTGTGCTGCGATCCATTCGTCGAGCTTGCACTCGATCCAGAATTTCAAACGGATCTATCAGCACGCGTCCAGCAATTTGCGCGGCTAAGCCTTCGGACCATTTATCATTGAGCTTTACAACACCAGAGTTTTGCGCGAGTGCGTTCTTCCAAGTTTGCTCCACATTAGCTCCAATAGGAGTAATGGCACCTAAACCTGTAATTGCAACCCTGATTGACACGCTAAACCCTCCGCTCAGCTTTCTACTTGGCTTTTAAAATAAAATTGACGGCATCTCCAACGGTGCGAAGATTTTTTACTTCTTCATCTGGGATCTTTACATCAAATTTATCTTCGGCTGCCATAACAACTTCAACCATGCTTAGTGAATCAACCTCTAAATCATCTAAAAATGATTTATCGGCAGTAACTTTTGAAGATTCAACACCTGCAACTTCATTTAAAATAATAGCCATTTCAGCTAATATTTGTTCTTCTGTCATCTTTCTTCCTTTCTTACTAACATTTCAGTATGTCTGAAATGTCTAAGGTATAACGACAACTTGTCCGCTATACGATAAACCTGCGCCAAATCCAATGAGTAATGCTAAATCTCCGGATTTTACTTCATTATTTTCAATTAGAGTTTCTAGTGCTAGTGGAATTGTTGCAGCGGTGGTATTACCCATTTCAATTCCATCTTTGGCAATTACCACGCTTGGCGGTAAGTTTAAAGATTTTGCAATATGGTCTGTGATTCTTTGATTTGCTTGGTGAGGTACAAATGCCCCCAAGTCATTGACACTTATCCCAGCCTTAGCCATTGCGGCATTAGCTACCTTAACCATTTCGGTAATTGCCCAGCGAAATACTTTTTGACCCTCCATTTTTAATGACGGAAATTCACTTGCTGTTTCTGCATGAAATTGCGCCCAAGATTTTGTCATACAGATCGATTCATTCATTGAGCCGTCTGCACCCCAAACAGGCGAAGCAATAGAAAATTCTTCAGAAGCGGTTAGTACAAAAGCACCGGCCCCGTCGCCAAAAAGAAATGCTGTTCCTCTGTCATATTGCGAGACAAAATCACTCATTCGCTCAGAACCGACGATTACTGCCACCTTTGAGTCACCCGCCAATATTGCTTCAGACGCGGCTGCCAAACCATAACTAAAACCAGAGCACGCAGCACCTATGTCATAAGCGCCAGCTTGTGTTGCGCCTATTTTGTGGGTTATTTCCATTGCTAAATTTGGAAGTTGTGCTGGATTTGTCGCAGTCGCCAAAATTAATAAATCTACTTCAGTTGGATTGATTTGAGCGTGCTTGAGTGCTTTTAAAGTTGCTCTTGCTGCCATTTCAGCAACAGTTTCTTCTTCATTTGCAAAGCGGCGATGAATTATTCCTGAGCGCTCCCTAATCCACTGATCTGAAGAATCAATTAAGGTTGCGACCTCGTCATTGCCTACAATTCTTTGCGGGCGATAGCCACCAACCCCGGCAATTCGACTTCCGATTGGACGTGAGGGCAACGTAAGTTTAGTCATTATTATTTGACCTCAGTATGTTTTGAGATAAAATCTTTTGCGACAGAGATATCATTTAATGTTTTAATAGCTAGTAATTCTACATCTGGTAATTCTCTTTTTGCTATTGAGCTGAGCACTCCACCTGGGGCTAGCTCTAACAACCCAGTTACATTTAATTTTTTGAAAGTATCTTGACAAAAATCCCACCTGACGGGCGAGTCAATCTGTGACAGTAATCTAGTTTTTAGATCCTGCGCAGCATTCACAATAGCGCCATCTTTATTTGAGATAACATTTATTATTGGGTCTTTAAAGTTTTTTGAGTCAAAGAGAACATTAAGATTATTTCTTGCACTTGTCATAAACTTGGTATGAAATGCTGCGCTAACATCTAGCGGTCTTACTCTGGCTCCCAGCGGGGCTGCTTGGGCAAACTTTTCTAGTAAGAGAGTTTCGCCGGCCGCAACAATTTGACCATTGGCATTTACATTCGCCGCAATTAATCCAAATTCTTCGATTTGATTAATAATTAGATCTTTTTCTCCGCCCAAAATTGCACTCATTCCAGTTGCAGCAGATTCTCTTGCTGCTTGTGCCATCGCTTTACCGCGAGCGGCTACTAGTTCTAATGCGGTTTTATTGTCGATTGACTGGGCAATACGTGCTGCAACGAATTCTCCAACCGAGTGGCCTGATACTGCTACTTTTTCTTTGGCCATTTGCGCACTTGCTAGCCCAAGTAGTTCAAATGAAAGTAATGAGGTTGCGACAATTAAAGGTTGTGAAATTTCAGTTTGCTTTAATTCATCATTATTAGACTTAGTGCCAAGTTCTATCAAGTCCAACCCCACAAATTCACTAAATTCAATTAATAGCGAGGCGGCGCTGGGATCTTCAATCCAAGAGGTCAACATCTGAGCCGATTGTGAGCCTTGACCTGGAGAAACAATTACTAGCACGGGCTTTATCCTGCCTATAAATTAATAACTTCTTTGGGTTTGATTCTACGAAAACTTGGGCTCAATTTTGTAGGTATCCTACAATTTATGCTGGATATCTTCCAGTTTTCCTAAAGATAACGCAACTTGCAAGGTATACGCGTCGCGCGGCTGGGTTGGATTGAGTCCACTCGTTTGTGTGATCCCTTTGAGGCGATATCTCACGGTATTTACGTGAATATGCAGTTTTCGCGCTGTCGCTTCAAGTGAACTACCGCTAGCAAAATAATTGTCTAAAGTTTTTATGAGATCTGGGTCAACTTTCATTAGATTATTGTAAATCTGCACTAATTCAATTTTCGCTAGTGAATCTGAATTAATCGCACGCTCAGCAAGTAAATCAGCTGCTGCTACCACCCTTGTATTTTCAACTGCGGCAGATTTCACGCCATATCCTGCAATCGCTTCGCGAGTTGA
>CAZXCT010000080.1:0-5169 GCA_964639395.1 uncultured Bifidobacterium sp. | reverse complement strand
ATGCTGCCGGTATAATCTGGGATTTCAAAAGAAACTTTTACATGGCTTTGTGCTGCAAGATTATAGACTTCGTCCGGTTGGATATCTCTTAATAGATTTATAAGGTTTGTCGCATCAGATAGATCGCCATAGTGTAAAAAAAGATTTCTAGAATCTAGATGTGGATCTTGATATATCCCTTCGATTCTTTCTGTATTAAATGAAGAAGATCTTCTAATAACTCCGTGCACTTCATAACCTTTAGCCAGCAACAACTCTGCGAGATATGAGCCATCTTGCCCAGTTATGCCAGTAATGAAGGCAGTTTTCTGCTGCGACAATCCGCACCCCTATAGAATTCAGTAATTATTATTCTAGTGACAAAGCAAAGGTAAACTAGCATTTAATGGTAACCAAAGTATTTATTGCCGGAAAAACTGGCATGGTGGGGTCTGCGCTAGTACGACTATACGATTCAAAAAATGATTTTCAGGTAATCGCCCCAACGCGATCAGAATTAGATTTAACAAATAGAGATTCTGTATTTTCATTTATCGCCGGGGCTAATCCAGATTTAATAATTGACGCTGCCGCCCGGGTTGGCGGAATTGTCGAAAATAACAGTTTTCCGGTAGATTTTTTATCTACTAACTTGCAAATTCAATCTAACTTGATGGACGCTGCTGCTGCTGAAAAAGTGAAAAAATTTATTTTTTTAGGCTCCTCGTGTATCTACCCAAAGTTGGCTTCACAGCCAATGAAGGAAGATGCTTTATTAACTGGTGCACTAGAAGAAACTAATTCTGCTTACGCCGTAGCAAAAATTGCAGGTTTGAAACTTATTCAAGCCTACCGCCAACAATTTGATTTTAAATGGAACTCTGCCATGCCCACAAATTTATATGGGCCTAATGATAATTTTGATTTCAAATCTTCACACGTTATTCCGGGATTAATAGCCAAGTTTCATAACGCAAAAGAAAGCAATGCTAAGTCGATAACACTATGGGGTACCGGTAGTGCGCTGCGTGAATTTCTACATGTTGATGATTTAGCACAAGCGGTTGATTTTATCTATCATAATTATGATGATGATGATTTTATAAATATCGGATCTGGCCAAGAACTAAGTATCAAAGATTTAGCGCTTATGATCCAAGAATTGGTAGGTTTTAAAGGTGAACTAATTTGGGATGCGAACTATCCTGATGGTACTCCAAGAAAGCTACTAGATAGTTCTAAAATTTCGGCACTAGGTTGGAAACCTAAAATATCTTTGAGTGAAGGTATTGCCGCTACTTATCAGTGGTACCTAGCTAACCACTAAATTAATTTAAGACTTAAATAAGCAATAACTTTTGTTGGTATCCATAATATTTGTATCAATAATCTTTCAAATATATTTCTGCTATGTAATTTTCTTATTAAGTAAGCCTCTTTAAGGGCGGCTTTTCTTTGTTTAACCGTTATCGCATCCTCGTGCCATAACATAAAGGCTTGCGTTTGATTTATAAAAATAAATTTACCTTCATTTCGTAATCGAAGCCATAGATCTAAATCCATGGCGTACTTAAATTTAGGATTGAGTAGAGTTTTATCTTTTACACTTTTTACGTTAAATAAACTACCTGGCTGCGGGGTAAGATTTGTACCGTATTTTGAAAACCAAAAACCTATCTTGCCTAATCGATTGGTTCCAACTATCTTTTCTGCTTGGTTTAGATATGACAAGTGACCGAAAACTGCTACCGCGCCGGGCTGCGAAAGGCTTTTTACTGCTCGGGCTACCGCCCCTTCAGCTAAATAATCATCGTCGTTTATCCAGCCAAAGAAATCAAAATTATTTGATGCTTCGAAAGCCTGATTTATTGCGTTACTTTGACCTGTCTCACGCTCAGGGATAAAGTCTATATTTGTATTGTTAGAAAAAGTATTTTCAATATTAGTTTTTATTTTGGCTAGCTCTAGTTGGGGGCAAACAATTTTTAATGTTAGCGCCGAATAATCTTGTTTTAATACAGAATCAATAGTTTTATAAAGAGTATTTCGCGATCCTTTTGTAGCTATTGCAATTGCGACCCGCGGGTTAGCGACCAAGTGAACCTAGCCAATTTTCTATTAAATCAAGCCCGCCTTCTGTCAAAATACTTTCAGGGTGAAACTGCACACCCTCAATTGGTGCGCTTTGATGTTTGACGCCCATAACTACGCCTGAATCTGTTTTAGCAGTAACTCTAAGTGTGTCTGGAATACTCTTGTTGTCAATCGCTAGTGAGTGATACCTAGTCGCAATAAATCCTGGCTTTAGACCTGCAAAAATACCTTCGTTGTCATGAAAAATTTCACTTGTCTTACCATGCAATAACTCCGGTGCTTGATTAACAGTCGCACCAAACGCGACGCCGATTGCTTGGTGCCCTAAACAAACTCCGAGTAATGGTTGATTTGTTTTAACTGCTTCATTTACAACTTCAATGCACGCACCTGCATCTTCTGGAGTCCCTGGGCCAGGTGAAAGTAGTATTCCGTCGTATTGAGCTAGTGAGTTTAAATCAACTTGATCGTTTCTAACAACTTCAACCTCAGCACCTAGTTGCTCTAGGTATTGAACTAGATTAAAGACGAATGAATCATAATTATCAATAACAAGTATTTTTTTCATTTAAAATCAACTTTTATTAAAGGATTACTAATATTAATTGGGCCAGCATAAGGTTTGAGTACCATTTTTTGCACATCTTCTACTGTATAAACTAGTCCAAAAACATCAACATAATCTTGTAATACCGCAACATTAATATCGTTATTTAAACTAGTTTTCATTGATTCAATATCACCTACTGCCTCAATTTTAAAAGGAGGCGAGTAAACCCGTCCGTGCAATAACAACGTGTTGCCAACACATCTAACGGCAGAGGTTGAAATAATTCGCTCGCCCATGATGCTAACGCCTTCAGCGCCACCGGCCCATAGTGCATTCACTACTGATTGAACGTCTTCTTGATGAATTATCAAATCATTAACATTTGTCGTTAAACCGAGCGTTGAATTCGCATCAGGTGCTGGTGCGTCATTTAGCATGACTGCCAAACCGGGCCCAGCTACTTCTGTTAGACCTGCTGCTTGCGCGACTTGTTGAATTTCTTTAGCAATTCTTTGTGCTAATAAACCATCAGCACTGTTTGAGATTTCTTCGATTGCTTGTTGAGTTGTGGTTAAAGTCTGCTGATTCTGCTCAACATCTCTCGCTACTTCAGCGACCAAGTCGCGGAGCCGAGCGGGGCGATCGCTTCTGATGTCATCACCATTAGCAATTTGTGCACTAGAAATCAATAAAAATCCTGCCAGGGCAAATACTAGACCGGCAGCTAGGTGAGACTTATTGATGTTCATGTATCAACCGTAAACTGTATAGTCAGCACCTCTCGCGACGGTCGGGAGCCAAGGAGAAAATATGCCAATCTCAAAGCGGCGCAAGCCCAAGGACACAAAAATTTCTGAAACTTCTAGCAATCTTGAGCCAATAAATTTTGACGGCCCGCGCTGGATAGCCCCCGCCATGGTTACGTTTTTTGTTTTAGGATTGATTTACATCATCACTTTTTATGTTGCTGGTAGTTCCGTCCCACTTATGAATAGTTTAAATGCACTTTGGAATATTGGAATTGGTTTTGGCTTTTTAATAATTGGATTTATTCTCTCGACCAAGTGGCGCTAACAAGAAATTTTGTAAAAATAACTCCGGCGAGCAAACCCCCGAGGTGAGCTCTCCAGTCAATGCCGCTAACGGTAAATCCTAAAACTAAGTTAATAACCAATAGCACAACTATTTGTGAAACATCTGCTTTTATCTTTTTTCCGATTATTATGAAAGATCCCATTAGCCCGAAGATGGCACCACTGGCACCAATTGAAAATGTTGCAGCAGGTGAAAAATATGTTGAGGCCAACGAACCGCCAAGTGCGCTGGTGAAATAAAGCAGTAAAAAAAATTTTGCGCCTAAGAATTTCTCAATTTGACTGCCTAATAGCCAAAGCGCCAGCAGATTAAAGCCCAGATGTAAAAGTGAGCCATGTAGAAATGTTGCTGAAATGAGTCGCCACCATTGTCCATCAGTTACTGCTGGTGGGTGAAGCCCCCAGCTAAGAATTGCCCAGTTTTCTGCGATCAAATATCGACTTAACATTTGAATTAAATAGACAAATAGAATTAAAAAAACTAATCGTTTTGTCCAACTTGCAGCCGTTGGATTATTTCTAGGTGCTGAAGTTTCAAAAACTTCTTCAGACATTATTAATCTTAAGAAATCGTGATACTGCTGATTACTACATCGTTGGTTGGTTTATCTTGCGCCCCAGTTGGAGTTGCAGTTATTTTGTCTACTACCTCTTTACTGGTTTGGTCAGCGCACTCACCAAAAATTGTATGTTTGCGATTAAGCCAGGCGGTAGCAGCAACTGTTATAAAAAATTGAGAACCATTCGTATTTGGCCCGGCATTTGCCATCGCTAATAGATATGGCTTATCAAAATTTAATTCTGGGTGAAATTCATCTGCAAATTGATAGCCCGGGCCACCTCTACCAGAGCCAAGTGGATCCCCGCCCTGAATCATAAAACCAGGAATAACTCTGTGAAAAATAGTTCCGTTGTAAAGCGGGGTAGATGTTTTTTTACCGGTTTTTAAATCTGTCCATTCACCGGTTCCATCAGCTAAGCCAATAAAGTTTTTAACCGTTTTTGGGGCATGCAACGGAAACAGTTCAATTTTTATATCCCCTAAACTTGTGTGAATAGTTGCAAAACTTTGTGTGCTCATAGCTCTCCTTTAGGTAAATGTTTTTGGTGGAGGCTAGGGGACTCGAACCCCTGACCCCTGCCTTGCAAAGGCAGTGCTCTACCAACTGAGCTAAGCCCCCAAAAACTAAATTAAAGAATCAGATGCTTTAAATTCCATTCCAGAATCAAAAGTCGCTTCTGACCATAATTCATCATCTGCCTTACTGTCTTGCACAGCACGGTAAATAACAAATCCAGTAATTGTTGCAAAGGCAAGCAAAATTAATCGACCTAGGGTTCGCATATTCCACCTCCGTTACAAAACTAAACCGCGTGGGCCTAACTGGACTTGAACCGGTGACCTCTTCCTTATCAGGGAAGCGCTCTAACCATCTGAGCTATAGGCCCAAT
>CAZXCT010000079.1:0-5238 GCA_964639395.1 uncultured Bifidobacterium sp. | reverse complement strand
AATGAAATCGAAGATTTTAAGTTACCGTTAGATGCGGCGGCAAAAAATGATTTAATTTCGCTATTAGGCTCGGGTAGGTTTTTATTAACTATCTTTGATTTACTTGATGAAAATGAATTAATTGACAAGTTTCTTCCAAGCTGGCAGCGGGTGCGCAGTCTTCCGCATTCGAGTCCAGTTCATACCTGGACTGTTGATCGACACTTAATAGAGACCGTGATTAATGCGGTGCCATTGGCTAGAAGTGTTTCACGCCCAGACTTACTATTTGTGGCATGTCTTTTGCATGACATCGGAAAGGGTGAATCAGCAGATCACACCGAAGTAGGGGTAAAAATTGCCAAAGAAGTCTTGCCCACATTAGGTTTTGATGATTTTGAAAGTGAAATAATCACTCGATTGATTGAACACCATTTGTTACTGTCCGATGTGGCAACTAAGCGCGATATTACAGATCTAGCCACTATAAATTTTGTTAAAGAAAAAGTAGTAGATCAAGAATTTTTAAATTTGCTATATGCCTTAACTTTGGCTGATGCAAAAGCCACTGGGCCCCTAGTGGATTCTGATTGGCGCAGGCATCTGCTAGCTCAACTTTATGAAAAGGTAAAGACAGAATTAGCAAGTGACACATCAGAGATCATTCAAAAAGAAATCGATGACTTAGCAGAGCTATACGATTACGAAGTCGATTTTTTGCTAGAAGTTAAACACGATAAGCCTGCTAGCGAGATTTTGGTAGTAACTAAAGATCAACCACGTCTTTTGGCAAAAGTTGCCAGTGTGCTTTCATTTCATCATCTAGAAATACGCTCTGCCCGCACTAAAACAATAAATGGTCAAGCAATTTTACTCTGGAAGGTTAGCCCAGAATTTGGTGAGTTTGTAGACATTAAAATTATTGAGACAGATATTAGAAACTCACTCTTCAGTGATTTAAACTTATCTGAAAAATTAGCGCAACGCGCTCATTCACAAAAAATTCCTTTTGACATACCTCCCTCAGTTGTAAAAGAAGTAGTAGATGTAAAAAGTGATTTAACCGTAATCGAAGTTCGGGGGCACAACCAGCCAGGACTGTTAGCCAAATTGACATCTGCTGTTAGTGATTTAAATATTGTCATTCAGGCAGCACTTGTTCAAACGCTAGGTTCAGAAGTAGTAGACGTTTTTTACCTAACCCAAGCCAACGGCGCTAAATTAACTACGGAACAGGTGACTGCGTTGATAGCGGACCTTGACTACGCTTGTACCTATGTTCGCCCAGTTATCTGAAAAACTCAATCTCACCCTTAAGTCGCTTAGGGGCAAAGGCCGATTAAGCGAAGCAGATATAACTCAAGCACTTTCTGAGATTAAAGATGCCTTGCTGGCTGGCGACGTGGTGCTCGAAGTAGCAGAAAACTTTATTGCTCGCGTCAGAGTAAAAGCGGTAAGTGAAGCAGTTTCAAAATCCATAAATCCTGGACAGCAAGTAACAAAAATTGTCCATGAAGAATTAGTTCAAATATTAGGTAGTGAAACCCGTCGCCCAAAATTTGCTAAGAACCCTCCTACTGTCATTATGTTGCTGGGACTGCAGGGTGCCGGTAAAACAACTTTGGCCGCAAAACTAGCCAAATATTTTGCACGAGATGGACACACCCCGCTCTTAGTAGCAGCCGACTTACAAAGACCTAACGCAGTTGATCAACTAAAGATTGTTGGCGAAAGTGCCAAAGTTTCGGTTTATGCCCCTGAGCCCGGAAACGGAGTTGGCGATCCAGTAAAGGTGGCCAAAAATGCCATAACCGAAGCTAAGAAGAATTTGCATGACATCGTAATAATCGATACCGCCGGCCGCCTCGCAATTGATGAAGATCTTACAAAGCAAGCCCAAGCAATTCGCGCCGCCGTAAATCCTGACGAAACAATTTTGGTGATTGATGCCATGATCGGACAAGATTCGGTTAATACTGCTAAGTCATTTTTAGACAAAGTCGGTTTTGATGCAATAGTTCTGACAAAACTAGATGGCGATGCACGAGGCGGTGCCGCCTTATCGTTGGTAGAGAGCACTGGCTTACCTATTCTTTATGCCTCAACAGGTGAGAAGTTAGATGACTTTGATCTTTTTCATCCTGATCGTCTTGCAAATCGAATCTTGGATATGGGCGATGTACTGACGCTTATTGAGCAGGCAGAGCGAGTCTTTGATACCAGCCAGCAAGAGCGATTTGCCCAAAAAATATCTAGCGGAGAAGACTTCACTTTAGAGGACTTTTTAGAGCAATTACAGGGCTTAAAAAATATGGGTTCACTTTCAAAAATGTTGACGATGATGCCTGGAATGGCGCAAGCTAAAAAACAAATAGCGGCTTTAGACGATAAAGAGTTAGTCAGAATCGAAGCAATCATTCAATCAATGAATCCCCAAGAGCGCAAAGACCCTAGATCTTTAGATGCGGCACGAAGAGTAAAGATTGCTCAAGGCGCGGGAGTTCAAGTTAGCGATGTAAATAATCTGCTAGAGAGATTTACCCAAGCCCAAAAGATGATGCGCCGAGCGCAAGCCACTGGAAGTATTCCTGGCGTTGCAAATTCCGGATTCAATAAACCAAACAAACAAAAAGAAAAACCTAAAAAAGGTGCTCGCAAAAGTGGAAATCCTGCTAAACGTGCGATGGAAGCTAAAGGAGTACAAACGCCAAAAGAAGAATTTGGCTCAGCATTTAAACTTTAATCTAGATTAATTTCTAATCTGGTACTTTTATGTACTGCAAAAACTTCTAAGTCCATTTCAAGTGCCCTTAAGTATCTGCTCAGGGTAGAAAGTTGCAAATCCTCACCATTTTCAATTGCGGAAATCCTTCGCTGCGAGACACCCATGCGAGCAGCCACTTCAGTTTGAGTTAGACGGGCACGCAGCCGCAAGCTTTCAAGGGGTAAAAACACTCTAGAATAGTACCATTCTATGTAACGGATCCTGCTGTAAGTCACCACCGCAATGTCTGAGAGACTTAGCCCTCCAAGAATTAGAAAAAGAGGATCAAGTGGCGGTAAGAATTAAACTAAAGCGTCTCGGAAAAATCCATACCCCGATGTATCGAATCGTTATTGCCGATCAACGCGCTGCTAGAAACAGCCGCTCCATTGAAGAAGTTGGCGTTTATCAGCCTAAAGAGAACCCATCTGTTATTGAAGTTAATTCAGCCCGTGTGCAGTATTGGCTTGGCGTTGGTGCACAACCAACCGATCCAGTTAAAGCAATTTTGAAGCTAACTGGTGACTGGCAAAAATTCACCGGCGAAGGTGACACCACAAATAAAGTTCAGGTCGCACCACCAAAGCCAAACCGTAAAGCTATTTACGAAGCTGCTGTTAAAGATGCCTTTAAAGTCAAAGAAGAAGAAGCAAAAAATCCACCTAAAAAAGTAGAGCCAAAAATCGAAGAACCAAAAGTAGAAGAAGTTAAAGCTGAAGAAGCTCCAGTTGCCGAAGCCGCACCTGTTGAAGAAGCCCCTGTTGCAGCAGAAACAGCCGCAGAAGACACTCCAGTCGTTGAAGAAGCCGTAGCAGAAGAAGTTGAAGCACCAGCTGCAGCAGCTGAAGAAACCAAAGAGGATTAAATAATGATTGAGGATGCACTCGAACACTTAGTAAAAGGCATTGTTGATCACCCTGAAGATGTTGAAGTTGCCCCACGTACCACCAAACGTGGAGTGACACTAGAAGTTGCTGTAAATGGCGAGGACTTGGGTCGCGTGATCGGAAGAAATGGCCGCACTGCAACCTCTATTAGAACTGTGATTAATGCCTTGCAGCCGGGTCGTCCAACTCGTATCGACTTTGTGGATATAGACGGCGAATAATTTATGCAGGTAGTTGTTGGCCGCCTCGGTCGACCACACGGCGTAAAAGGTGAAATAAACGTAGAAGTTCTCACTGATGAGCCAGAAAAAAGATTTCTCAAAGGAATCAAACTAACTCTTCAAAATCAAAACAAAGAATTGACCGTGGCCTCTGCGCGGGTTCATACCAAAAAGTTGCTAGTCACGTTTGAAGAAATTTCTGATCGAAACCTTGCAGAAGATTTAAAAGGTTGCTACCTAGTAGTAGAGCTTGATGATAGTGAGATTCCGCAAGCAGGGGATGCTTTCTATGAGGATCAGTTAATCGGCCTTACGGCAGTTTCTCAAAAAGATGAAGTACTTGGTGAAGTTATTGAAGTTATTTATCGGACTGCGCAAGATTTATTAGTGATTAAAACACTCGATAATCGTGAAATCTTGGTTCCATTTGTTGATGAAATTGTCCCAAAAGTTGATTTGACCCAAAAAAGAATAGTATTAAACCCACCTAAAGGCTTATTTGACGAAGCGGCAATTGAGGCAAAATGAGAATAGATATTATTTCAATTTTTCCTGAATTCTTTGAGCCTTTGCGGCTTTCCTTGATCGGTAAAGCACGAGAGAACAACTTAATAAATGTGAATATACATAACTTGCGAGATTTCACTCATGACAAACACAAAACTGTTGATGACACCCCTTACGGCGGAGGGCCCGGAATGGTTATGTCTCCGGTTCCGTGGGGCGAAGCAATTGATGCAATTCTTGAACAGGCGAATGAAGTAACACTTGTCATACCAACCCCGGCAGGTGAGACTTTTGTTCAGAGCATCGCCAATAATTTAGCTGAAGACTCCCACCTAATTTTTGCCTGCGGAAGATACGAGGGAATCGATTCACGAGTTGGTGAGCACTATAAGCAGCATTCAAAAGTTAAATGTGTAAAAGAGATATCACTAGGCAACTACGTATTAAGCGGAGGCGAAGTCGCTGCCATTGCAATAATTGAAGCAGTAACGCGTTTAATTCCTGGAGTATTAGGAAACGAAGCATCCATTATTGACGACTCTTTTGCAGCGGGTGAGATGGAGAATTTAACAGAGGGTCCCGTGTTTACTCGACCAGCACTATGGCGCGAACTAGCCGTGCCAGAAGTGTTGTTATCTGGAAATCATGCAGAAATAGCGAATTGGCGACGATCTCAAACTAAAAACGCCAACTGATAACTAACCGGTTGATAATCAGAAGATTTAACTAGACAAGACCCGGTGTCAAGACCAATTGCCAGCCACTGGCAGAATGTGGTAACTTTCCGAGTTTGTTTCCAGCTCTGCCCTAGGGGAGCAAACAAAACATAGAACTCGGCCACGAATAGAAGATTCAACTGACCTGGGGCACGGTGAATCAG
>CAZXCT010000078.1:0-5271 GCA_964639395.1 uncultured Bifidobacterium sp. | reverse complement strand
CAATAATTCAGGATCGAACGGCGCCAAATACCGGTCGGTGATTTATTACCCGCTTTATTTCTGGCTCCGATTTTCTTGGCGCTAGTTAATATCTGGCTATAGAGAGAGGCGAAACTTGAAAATTGTAGAAATCGATCATCCCTTAATTCATGCCAAGTTAACAGAACTAAGAGATGAAAATACTCCTTCACATCGTTTTAGAAAACTAACCGAAGAATTAGTGAGTTTGCTTGCCTATGAAGCAACTAGAGATTTAGCGGTCGAACAGATAGCTGTAAAAACTCCTGTCGCTGACACCACTGGTGTTAAGTTTGCTGAACCAGTCCCAATGATTTTGCCAATTTTGCGTGCCGGGCTTGGAATGTTAGAAGGAATGTTAAAAATTATGCCGCAGGCTGAAGTAGGTTTTTTAGGTGCCGTGAGAGACGAAGCCACCCTCAAAATTTCTACTTATGCCGAAAGAATGCCTGAAGATTTAAAAGAACGACACGTGTTTATTTTGGACCCGATGCTAGCCACTGGCGGCACTTTAATTACCGCGGCTTTAACTTTAAAAAGCAAGGGAGCAAAAAAAATTACCGCAATTTGTTTACTAGCGGCTCCAGAGGGAATCGAAAGTTTAAAGCAAAAGATAGACAATGATGATTTCACCTTGGTAATTGCCGGGGTAGATGAAAAATTAAACAATTTAGGCTACATAGTGCCAGGACTTGGCGATGCCGGGGATCGTTTGTTCGGTAAAGCTGATTAATTCTTTATTTCTGAAATCACCGATTCTGCGGTTCGCTGGGTGATTTGTCTTTGAACAATCAACCGATTTCCCTTTAGGTCGCTCGGTCTGATGGCACAAGCCTCACCGACTCTTAGTCCTGCATACATGCATAAATAAAGAATCTTCCACCAGCGACTTTGCTCTATTGCCCATCTCAGAGTTTCCTCATCTGGCAAATCCCAATGCTTGGGGATAGTGGCAGTGATGGGTAGCAATTTAAAGCCTGGCTGATCTCCCAAAACTGCTCTCAGAACTATGGAGTGGGTTCGGCGGGTATTGTGATTAGGAATCCTTTGTAATTTTTCAAAGGCAAGATCAATATTAAAATCACTTAATTCCATATCTAATAGTCCTAATACCTTAAAAGTCCTCCTATAGGTGTCTTTGGTAGATATCCTTAAAGGCTTAGAAGATAAATAAATATCTAGATATTCTGATAACTTCATTACTAGTTCCTTTTCTCTTGGAACTAAATAAAGAAAATAACCTTGACACATCAGCAAAATACACAAAAAATTGCATATTTTGGCGATACTAAAAAATCAAATATTTGTCCTTATCGACCTTATTTATATAAAAGCCTGCGTAGCAGGCAATAAAGTGGTCGGTAGAGGACTCGAACCTCCGGCCTCATCCATGTCAAGGATGCGCTCTAACCAACTGAGCTAACCGACCGTGGAGGTGGAGACGGGATTTGAACCCGTGTACGGGGCTTTGCAGGCCCCTGCCTCGCCTCTCGGCCACTCCACCAGTTTTTTACGGCGTTGCCATCTTATTGGTTGGGTGTTTTTGCTTTGAATTTGTATAGAGAGTTGAATAAACGCATGACAACTGGATATATGTATCACGAAAGTTTTGCTTGGCATGACACTGGTTCATTTGTTGGGGATATGGCATCTGATATCACAATTGGACTTCAGCCTTATCACAACTGGGAGCACGCAGATACTAAGCGTCGAATTCATGAATTGATAGTTGTTTCAGGGTTAGTTAATCATTTAAAGCGGATTGAGCCGCGGGATGCTACTGAAGAAGAGTTGCGTTTAGTTCATACCCAAAGACATATTGATTTTATTAAATCGCAATCGCTGTTACGTCATGGTGGTGATGCGGGGGATTTAACAACTCCTTTTGGTAAGGGGGGTTATGGGATTTTTGTTAAAAGTGTTGGTGGTGTTTTAGCAATGGTGGATGCGGTTATGGCTGGTGAAATTAAAAATGGTTATGCGCTAACTAGGCCACCGGGTCATCACGCGCGGCCTGATCAAGGAATGGGTTATTGCGTATTTAACCATGGGGCGATAGCCGTTAAGTATGCGCAAAAAACTCATGGGGTTAAGCGGGTTTTAGTAGTTGATTGGGATGTTCATTGGGGCAACGGCACTCAAGAAGTTTTTTTTGAAGATGAAAATGTTTTAACGATTTCGATTCATCAAGATCGGCTATACCCGAAGGTGGGGGGAATGGTTGATGAGGTTGGGGTTGGTACCAATATCAATGTTCCACTCTCGGCTGGTGGGGGCAATGAAGCGTATTTGAAAGTAATTGATGATGTGGTGATGGCTGCAATTGAAAAGTTTAAGCCAGAGATAATTTTTGTGGCATCAGGATTTGATTCTTGTGTTTTTGATCCGCTAGGCCGAATGGCAGTAACAGCTAAGGGTTATCGAGAGATGACTAGAAAATTAATGAAGGCGGCTGAGCAATATTGCTCTGGCAGATTGATTATGCATCATGAAGGTGGCTATAGCGCTCACTATTCACCAATTTGTGGCCAAGCAGTTATTCAAGAATTAGCTGGGGTGTTTTTGTTGGAGGATCCTTTTGATGAAGCGAATGGATATCCAAATCAGAAATTAAATGCGATTAATAGAGAAGAGATAAGGCAGAGTCAAAAACTAGTTTCAAATCTGCCTTAAATTAATATTTAAGTTAAAGAAGCCTCGTAAATACCTTGGATTGAGGTATCTAATGTGGCATCAAACTCTGCGGCTGATTGTTGGGCACTTAAGCCTTCACTTAGGGCGCGAGAGAAGCTGGCAATCACACCTTTGTTTTGGGTGAGTTTTTTGTTTGCATCTTCGCGTGAATAACCACCAGAGAGGGCAACAACTCTTACTACTCGTGGGTGATTTACGAGCTCATCAAAGAAGTTTGCGGTTTCAGGCAGGGTTAGTTTGAGCATTACATTTTGATTTTCATTAAGTGCATCTAATTGATTTTTGATTTCTTTCTTTAAGATGACTTCTGCTTGAGCTTTCTCTGGGCTATTGATGTCAACCTCAGGCTCAATTATTGGCACTAAGCCGGCAGCCAAGACTTCTTTACCTAATTCAAATTGTTGCTCAACAACTCTTTTAATGCCAGCCTCATTCGCCAATTTGATTACCGAGCGCTCTTTGGTGCCAAAGACACCGTGAGAGTTCGCCTTAGCGAGCCGTTCGGCTAATTGCGGAATTGGTTTCATAATCTGGACTCCGTCAACCTCATCGGCTAAACCGTTGTCAATCTTTAAAAATGGAACAATTCCTTTTTCTTCCCAAAGAAATTCAGCTGAGCCTTTGCCGTCGATTTGGCGGTCCATGGTCATTTCAAAAAGAATTACCCCAATTACGCGATTGCTGGTGAAAGAGGGCGATTTAATGATGCGGGTGCGCATCTGATGAACAAGATCAAACATTTCTGATTCTGAGGAGTATTCACTTTCGTTAACTCCATATAACTTCAAAGCTTTAGGGGTGCTGCCACCACTTTGGTCTAATGCGGCAATAAAACCTTTGCCAGATTTCATCTGTTCAAATTGCTTGGTGTTCATTGATTCCTTTGTCTGTTTAGAAAGTCGACTTGAGTCTAGCAATGTGGGGTGAGCGGTAATTCATACCCGATTCGGGGGGCTTTTGTGATACCTTTTTACTGCCTTCGAAATTCGTTTTGAAGGTGGCGTTGCCGTTAGCGAAGTCCGGTTAAATTCCGGCGCTGTCCCGCAACTGTGAAACTCGAAATGAGTTGAGCCAGGTCGCCTAACGGATGATGTCGAAGTTATCCGACCTCGGAAGAAGGTCGGGCCTTTAAGTGAATTAGTTACTTAACTTGCCCGATTTCTTCCCTCTAATTTAAGAGGAAGAAAAGTTGAAAACAAAAATATCTCAAGTATTAATTGCTGTAGTGGTATTTGCTGCGGTGGTGTTTGCTGGGATGAATTTCTTTCAGTCCACCAGCCCTGAACCAACAGCACAACCTGAAGTAGTTGAAGAAGTTGTCGAAACCGCGCAAGCGAGCTTTCCGGTTACGCTAACTTCAGCCGGATTTGAAACCACAATAGAAAAAGCACCGATTAGTTTGGTTTCACTCTCACCCTCGGCTACCGAAATACTCTTTGCAATCGAAGCCGGTAATCAGGTGATTGCAGTCGATTCGCTATCTAACTATCCAGAAACTGCGCCAATTTCAGAGCTAAATAGTTTTGACCCAAACGTGGAGTCAATTTTGGCATTTAACCCTGATTTAGTTATTTTGAATTTGAACTCCATGAAAGTAAATGAGGTGAGAGAAGCACTCGGCAAACTGGGGATTCCGGTATTGCTAGAGCAAGCACCTTCAGATATCAACGGAGTTTATGAAGAAATTCGAATCATTGGTGCTGCCACCGGCAAGGTAGAAAATGCAGAAAAGCTAATTGAGCAAATGCAGGCGAGTAGAGCAGCGATTTTAGAGAGTGTCAAAGATGTTTCTGGCGTGAAGTTTTTTCATGAGCTAGATAACACGCTTTATTCTGCGACTTCTAGCACCTTTATTGGCAGTGTTTACAAAGACTTTGGACTGATCAATATTGCTGATGGCGCAGAAGGTGCAGATCAATCAGGCTATCCACAAATCTCAGCTGAGTATTTAGTTTCAGAAAATCCAGCACTGATTTTTTTAGCAGATGCCCAATATGGTGAAACGGTAGACGTCGTAAAAAACCGAGCAGGTTGGTCTGAGATTGATGCAGTAAAAAACAATAAAGTGATTGAGTTGCCAGCAGATATTCCATCTCGCTGGGGCCCGCGCATTATAGATTTTTACCAAATAGTGGCGGACGCACTTAAATAATGACAAAACTCTCTACTCAAACAGATTTCAAACCAATTTGGAATTACCGAATTACTTTGATTTCTACTTTGGTTTTGGTGCTGGTGGCTATTTTGGCTATCAGCACTGGGCCAGTGGCATTGGAGTTTTCATCCGTTATTAGAACATTGTTAGGCCTAGATGATGGATTAGTTGGTAGAGAGAGAACTCTGTTATTAGAAATCAGACTTCCGCGAGTTGCTTTGGGTGCTTTAGTAGGGGCAGCCTTAGCAAGTAGTGGTGCGGTTTATCAAACTGTGTTTCGAAATCCATTGGCAGATCCGTACTTATTAGGTACCGCCGCTGGTGCGGGATTAGGCGCCACAATTGCTATAACTTCAAGTAGTAATTCATTTAATCCTGCTTTGCCAATTTTTGCTTTTATTGGC
>CAZXCT010000077.1:0-5301 GCA_964639395.1 uncultured Bifidobacterium sp. | reverse complement strand
ATTGTCAAAGACATGTACGAAAATTGGCCATTTTTTCAGAACTTTCTTTCTAACGTCGCTATGACGCTAGCAAAAACTGACTTGAGCGTTGCCGAACATTACGTAAATCAATTGGTACCTAAAAATCTGCATCACTTTTTTGAAACGATTAAACAAGAGCATGCCCTAACAATTAAAGAAATTCTTTCACTAACCGGTGAGAGTGAGCTACTAGAAAAGCAACCCGTTCTTAAAAATACCCTGGCAGTTAGAGACAATTACTTACTACCACTGCAATTTTTGCAAGTTTCTTTACTAAGAAAAGTTAGAGACCTACAAAGTCAAAATGAGACAGTTGATCCATTATTAAGAAGAACCTTGCTTTTAACTATCAACGGAATTGCTACCGGATTAAGAAATACTGGTTGATTTAGTTCTTTCAATTATTTGTTGAGAAATCACTTCTGCACTCAAGCCTAATTTCTTTAAGATATTCGCGCGTTTAGCATGATCTAAAAATTCTGTCGGTAAGCCAAACTCCATCGTGCTCCAAGTTGAATTGATTTCACGCAAAACCGATGAAATTGCTGCACCTACCCCGCCTACTTTTACCCCATCTTCAATCGTTGCTACATGGCTAAAATCTTTTGCTAACTCGATTAGATCTTTACTTATGGGTTTAACCCACTTTGGATCAACCACAGTTGATTTAATGCCATGCTTTTTTAATTCAGCTTGTACGCCAAGCGCTAATGCGCCCATCGCACCCACCGAGACAATGAGGACATCACCCATTAAATCGCCACTTAATATGTCGATTGATTTGTATTGGCTTGCTGCATCGATTGACGCAGTAAGCGCACCTTTCGGAAACCTCACCACACTTGGCGCATCTGAAATTTTAATGGCATCGCGCAAGGCTGCTCTTAAGGTTTTTTCATCACGCGGCGCTGCAAGATGTAGCCCTGGAACAATTTGTAGCAAAGAAAGGTCCCACATTCCGTTGTGGCTAGCGCCGTCATCCCCGGTGACACCGGCACGATCTAAAACAAAAGTCACTCCCGCTTTATGTAAGGCAATATCCATCAATACTTGATCAAAGGCTCGATTTAAAAATGTTGCATAAATTGCAACCACTGGATGCAGCCCGGCATAGGCCATACCTGCAGCACTTGTTGCGGCGTGCTGTTCGGCGATTCCTACGTCAAATAATCTATTCGGAAACTCTTTATTAAATCTGTCTAAACCAGTAGGCCCCAACATGGCAGCAGTTATTGCAACAACTTGTTGATTCTCTCTCGCGATTTCAACTATTTCTTCGCTAAATACTTGAGTCCAAGTTCTACCACCATTTTGAACTGGCACACCTGTTTTTGGATTTACCACACCAACTGCATGAAAGCGCTCTGCATCATCATCTTCTGCTGGTTTATGGCCTCTACCTTTTTCGGTGATCACGTGCACTATCACCGGATGTGAATATTCTTTTGCTCTTTTAAGTGCAAACTCTAATTCTGTAATGTTATGGCCATCAAAGGGTCCAAGATATTTCAAACCTAAATCTTCAAATAAGCCTTGTGGGGCAACCATATCTTTCAAACCTTTTTTCATACCATGTAAAGCCCCAAAGATTGGCTTACCGGCGCTAGTGCGCACTAAAATATCTTTGCCCCACTCTAAAAACTTTTCATATCCTTTAGTAGTTCTTAGTGTTAACAAATGGTGCGCTAAACCACCAATTGTTGGTGAATAAGATCTTCCATTGTCATTTACTACGATTACTAACGGACGGTCATGCGCATCAGCAATATTGTTAAGTGCCTCCCAAGTCATCCCACCGGTTAAAGCACCATCACCAACTACTGCCACAACGTGCCTGTCATTACTTTCACCAAATTGTGAAAAGGCTTTAGCGATTCCATCGGCATAAGAAAGAGCGGTTGAAGCGTGTGAGTTTTCGACAACGTCGTGAATACTCTCTGCTCTACTCGGATACCCAGAGAGGCCATTTTCTTGACGCAAAGAATCAAAATCTTTTGCTCGACCTGTCAAAATTTTGTGAACATACGCTTGATGTCCGGTGTCAAAAACTAATACATCTTTGGGTGAATCAAAAACTCGATGCAGTGCGATAGTTAGCTCTACTACACCAAGATTGGGGCCCAAATGTCCACCGCTTTGACTTACCTTTTCAATTAAAAATTTACGAATCTCATCGGCTAATTGGGGTAACTTCTTCTCGTCTAATGCCTTCAAAACATCCGGAGAAGTCAGCCCGTGAAGCAGCACGAAACTCCTCCTTTAATTCTCTAAACTAAACGCTAAATCTAGTCTGAAACCATCTAATGGACTAGTTTTAGGTCACTTTTGCCACAAAATTACTTAAATGCCGCCATTTTTCACTTTTTGTATAGTCGCGTATTCTTTCAAAACCTTCATATATTTCAGTATAAGAATTGTATAAAGGTGAAATAGCTACTCGTAAACAATTAGGCACTCTGTAGTCGGGGATTAATTTCATCTCTGATCGTAATCCTTGGGCTATTTTATCTGCCGAAGGATGAGAGAGTGAAATATGACCGCCGCGATGCTTTGCCTCGCGTGGTGTGACTAATTCAAAACCTAGCGGCGCGAGCCATTCATCGTATAACTCAATCATGAGCTGCGTGCCGACTGCTGCTTTTTTTGAAATCTTTTCGATAGAGGCTTCTTGAATAATTTCAAAACTTACTTTAACGCAGCGCAATCCGATGATTGACGGGGTGGCGATTTGAAAACCACGCATTCCATCGGCTTGTTCAAACTCTTGACTCATTTGAAATTGATTTTTTTGAGCAAACCAACCTTGAATCGGCATGTTTAAATTTTTTTGGATTCGCTTAGAGAGGTAGATCCATGCCGGGGCACCCGGGCCAGAATTACCATATTTATATGTGCACCCAACCGCAAAATCAACTTCATCGCGATCATATTGAATATTAACCACACCAACCGCGTGGCTTGCATCCCAAACGAAAGGTATTGCTTGCCTTCTTGCCACTTCACCCAAGGCAACTACATCGTGTAATGCACCAGATCGATAATTAACTTGCGAAAGAGTTACACAAGCAACTGAGTCATCTAAATATTTTTCTAATTGTTCTGGTGTCACTAACTCATTACCAATACGACCAGGCAAAATTTCGTTATCAATCAATCTAATTTCTAATCCTAATTCTTTGGCAATTCCTTGTAATACATATCGATTTGTAGGAAAGTTTGCCGAATCTGTAACCAAAACTTTTTTACCAGGTCGTAATGAAATAGCGGCTTTAATTAATCTATAAAAATTCACACTAACTGTATCCATCACAAGCACTTGACCAGCCGCAGCGCCTAGCGCAGCAGCACCTACTAGGTCACCAACTTTTTCTGCTTCGTCAATCCAATCTGTCCAACCTTCGACAACTCTTTTACCCCACTCGTCAAAAAAGAATCTATTAATCTCTGCCACAGCATTTTTGGGTAATCGGCCGAGTGAGTTTCCATCTAAATAACAAACAGCCGGATCTGCAATGATAAATCTAGATTTAAAATTTTTTAACTCGTCTGCATTATCCAAACTTGCTATTTGCACTTTATCTTTCAATTTCACCACCTATGACCCCTAAACTACTGTAATTGAGCAGGTTAGATAATGTGACACTTCAAAATATTACTTCGCTATGATTACTGCATTAGATAAGGGGTGAATACGTTATCTCAACCGAAGCGAGCATGCACCCAACTAAACAAGTACTAATCGATACAATCGTTTTATTATTAGATACTAAATCAGCAGATGATATAAGTGTTGATGAAGTATTACAAACTTCTGGAGTTTCAAAAGGTTCGCTCTATCATCATTTTGAAGACTATTCAGATTTAGTAGAAGACGCCATGGTTGTTCGCTATGGTCAATTTGTAGATCGCAGCATGCAGTTGATGCGCCCGCTACTTGATTCAGCAACATCTAAAACAGATTTTATTGAGAATCTAAAAATAATAACCCAAGAAACCCAATCTGATAAAAATTCTAAAAATCGAATGGAGCGTGCTCGGCTAATTGGCCAGGCTGGGGCTAATGAAAGGCTTCGCAAAAAAGTTGGCGTAGAGCAAAAAAGACTAAATGATGATTTGTATTTACTAATTCAAAATGCAATAGACAAAGGTTTTTTTAGTAAGAAGTTAGACGCCAAGGCAGCAGCATTATTTATCCAAGCCTATAGCTTGGGCTCGATTTTAAACGAAATAGCACAAAACCCATTACCTAAAGATCAATGGAATGCTCATATTCATCATGTCTTGGCAATGGCATTTATTGCAAATGATTAAGTATTTTTAAAACAATAAATAATTAATTACTTTGAATATTTACGAGGTACTACCGCTAATGCATAAACCAGCCACATAGCCAAATAAGCAGGATTTGCTGCATAAAAATATGGTCTTACCTGCCAGGTAGCAACCAGCCAAAGCGACAAACTGAAAAGCGCCCCAACTAACGCGGCAATAAGTTTAGCCCTACCTAAAAGTGTTAGCGCGCCAATAGTGATTTCTAGCAAAATTACTATCACACCGAAAATAACAGAATTATTTATTACAATTGTCAGATATTCCCCAACCGGAGAGATTTGTGAAAAAGCTGCTATTTGTGATCTAAATGAAGTTGGATCTTCTGGCTGCAGAAACGCTTCATCTAAAATTTTATGAACTGCAGCATAGATAAAGGTAACACCTAGAAATAAACGCAAAACTCTAATAGCTAGGATTTGTCGCTTATAAGAATTTATGATCGCGCTAATTTGATACCACCTCTCGTAAAGTATAGGCCAATTTTAGGACTTCACGAGCGGCAAAACAGCCCCAGTCAAGGTTGCGGCGGCCATTAATTTACTTTGCTTTATATGAATTTGTTCGGCGGGGAACACGTGCGAGCGTGCTTTAACCTTCTCTTCAACTTCACTTACTAATTTTGGATATCCCAAAACTAGTCCACCACCCAGCACGACTACTTCTGGTGCATAAAGCACGAGCGCATTTATAATTCCTATTGCTAACCAATTTTCATAATTATCTAGTGCTTCACGCGCATTTGAATTTATCTTGGTTAGTGATGCTGCGACTTCAGCAAAATTTTTTAATCCTGATTCTTTTAAAATCGCACTTTGGCAAACTCTAGTTTCTAAGCAACCAACTTGTCCGCAGACACAATAATGTCCATTAGGTTCGACGATCATGTGGCCAACTTCGCCAGCAAAACAAAAGCCTTCTTCAATGGCAATGTCTTCATTTGAAGATAAA
>CAZXCT010000076.1:0-5613 GCA_964639395.1 uncultured Bifidobacterium sp. | reverse complement strand
TCTGGTGGTAGCTAGTGGGTTCGAACCACTGTAGGCGTAAGCCGGCAGATTTACAGTCTGCTCCCTTTGGCCGCTCGGGCAAGCTACCTTGTGTTACGGCGCGAGTTGCAATACTACTGATTGGTGATTTTTAGAACCCACGCTGCATCTTGATATGCATTGCCTCAAGGCGGTTGACTCGCTCTTTAGTTGGAGGGTGAGTTGAGAAGAGGCGTGCCATTTGTGATCCTCGAAATGGATTAGAAATCATCATCGAACTTGCGGCCTCAGTTTGTGGGGTGGGGCGCAATGGTGCTCTTGATACACCTGCATCGATTTTTTGCAGCGCACTGGCTAGTGAAAGTGGATCTTGCGTGATTAGTGCTCCGTCTTCATCAGCAGCAAATTCGCGGCTTCTGCCAATCGCCATTTGTAATAGTGATGCGGCGAGGGGTCCGATGATAAGTAATGCGATTGAAGCTAACGGGTTGCCGCGTCTGTTGCCACCAAAGAACCAAAAAAATTGCACCATATACATCAGTACGCTTGAAAGGGTAGCTGCGATAGAAGCAGTGAGAATATCTCTGTTATAGACATGCGCTAATTCATGTCCAATTACACCGCGTAGTTCACGCTCATTTAATAACTTCATGATGCCTTCTGTTGCGCAGACTGCAGCGTTTTGCGGGTTTCGACCGGTAGCAAATGCATTTGGTGATTCAGTTGGCGAAAGATAAACACGCGGCATGGGTTTATTTGCTTTCATAGAAAGCTCTCTCACAATGCGCATTAAAACTGGAGCGTTGGCGTCATCTGCTGGATACGCCTTCATCGCCTTAAGTGCTAATTTGTCAGAATTGAAATAGGCAAAACCATTCATTGCTACAGCCAAAATCAAGCCAATGGTTAAACCATTCTGACCGCCCAAAATAGTTGAAACAAAAATTATTAATGCGGCGAGTGTTCCAAGTAGTAGGGCTGTTTTTACACCATTAAACGAAGCGCGCAAGCTGGTTCCTCTTGTAGTTGCTAATAATTCAATGGTAGTTATTTGGTAAAGACTTGCAACCTATCCGCCATGTGAGTTGTAACCTATGGCCATAGAATTGCCTCTATGTCGCGCCAAACTCTCGAATTAGACCAAGTAATAGTCAGATTTGCCGGTGACTCGGGCGACGGCATGCAATTAACTAGCGATCGATTCACCCCAGCTAGTGCTATTTACGAAAACGACGTCTCTACCCTGCCAGATTTTTTGGCTGAAATCCGAGCACCGCAAGGTACCTTGCCAGGGGGAAGCGCATTTCAAAATCAGTTTGCTGGCTTTGACATTTTGACGGCTGGTGAATCGTTGATGCTGATACTTGGATCGTCAAATAAATTTTGAATAATTCAGAAAAACAAACCTATAAAACTGGCCTTTATTACGGTTTAGGTGCTTATATAACTTGGGGGCTAATCCCAATTTATTGGCCGTACTTAGAGCCAGCTAGTTCTTTAGAAATTCTTTCACATCGTGTGGTTTGGTCATTAATAACTTTATTTATAATTATTTCATTTTTAAAGCAATGGCAAATAGTTTTTGATGCGGTCAAAATTAAAAAAGCTGCTTGGTTATTGCTATTAGGCTCTATTTTTATTTCGATAAATTGGGGGGTATTTATCTGGGCGGTAGGGAACGACCGTGTGGTAGATACAGCACTTGGCTACTTTATGAATCCATTAGTTTCAGTGGCGTTGGGATTAATTATTTTTAGAGAAAAGTTAAGGCCGCTGCAATGGACTGCTGTGGCAATTGCTTTTGTTGCAGTTTTATACTTAACATTTGCCGTTGGTAGTTTTCCGTGGATTTCACTTTCTTTAGCATTTAGTTTTGGATTTTATGGGTTAGTAAAAAAGATTGCTAATATTCCATCTCTACCAAGCTTAACCATCGAAACAACTTTTGCAGCACCGTTTTTTATAGGTTTTTTAATTTGGTTATATTCTCGAGGTGAGCTTTCCTTTATACAAGATGGGGTGTCACACGCGCTCTGGCTTTCATCTAGTGGCTTGGCGACAGTTATCCCATTACTATTTTTTGGGGCAGCAGTAATTAGGTTGCCATTAAGTGTTACTGGATTACTTCAGTACCTTGCGCCGATCTTGCAATTTTTAGTGGGGTTATTCATATTCAACGAAGTTGTGACTACTGCAAAATGGATCGGATTTTTTGGAATTTGGATTGCTTTAAGTTTTTTTAGTATTGATGCCTGGCGTTATTCGAAAAAAAATTAAGCGCTACGGTTTGTTAGCCAACTGGCAAAACTAATTAACGCTTCTTTTTCGCTTCCTGCTTTTAGCGGGTCTAAAGCAGTTGCTGCCTTGTCAATAAACATCTCTAATTGCAATTGCGCTACTTCAAATCCACCTAATTTTTCAATTAAATCAATAGCGGCTGCTACCCCATTGCCTGACTCATCAACTTTAGCTAAAGCGGATTTAAGTTCACCTGTTAAATCTTTTTCTAGTGCTGCTAGTACCGGAAGGGTGTAAACACCTTCAATTAAATCTGTACCAAGTAGTTTTCCGGATTTATCTGGGTTACCTTTTAAATCTAAAATGTCGTCAGAAATTTGAAATGCAATACCTACATTTTCAGCATAGGCGCCTAAGGCAGCAACAGTTAAATCATCAGTATGAGAAACTTGCGCTGCAAGCGTTGCGGCAGTTTGAATTAATGAAGCAGTTTTTTGCCTCAACACTGTCAAGTAATGCTTTATAGGATCTTGTGAATCGGCGCCAACTGTTTCGCGTATTTGCCCCTCACACAACGTTGCAAGAGTTTGTGCCATCACGCTCACCGCATGTGGCCCAAGCTCAGCGGTTAAGGCAGAGGCACGTGAAAACAAAAAGTCGCCCGCCATAATTGCTGAGTAATTACCAAATCTTTGATTTACTGAAACCACACCACGACGTACTTTGGCTTCATCCATTACGTCATCGTGATACAGAGTTGCAACGTGAGTAAATTCAATAGCAGCAGCCACTTTGGCAAGTCGCTCTAAATCGGGTTGTCCAAATCTTCCGGCAAGAAAAACCAGCACCGGGCGAATTCGCTTGCCGCCTGCTTTCAAAAGGTGTTGTGAAATTTCAGTTAAAGGGTCAAAAGCAGAAACTGACTCTACGTCTAAAAGTTTTTCAGTTCGCTCTAGCCCGTCAGCAATGAATTGCGCCAATACCGGGTCAGAGATTTCTAAATCTCTAGCGCGCATGGTTGTCACCGTAGAAACACCGAAATCGAACTCACGTAATCGATCACCCATTGCGGAAACACCCCTAGTAATAAAGAGGTTACCGAGGTAAAGGCAATTGCGCCACTGGTGAGTTTGCTAGGGATTACCACTACTGGGCCATCTGGCTCAGGGTCTGAGAAAAACATCAAAATGATAATTCTTATATAGAAGAATGCCGCTATCACACTTGCCAGCACACCAACTAATACCAAGGGCAAGGCTCCGCCTGAAACCGCAGCGACAAATATTGTGAATTTGGCAACAAAGCCGCTAGTTAAAGGTATCCCGGCAAAAGATAATAGATAAAATCCAAATAATCCAGCGACCAATGGTGATTTTTTACCAAGGCCTTTCCAGCGCGTTATATTGTTTGCTTCACCCGATGGATCTCTCACCAAAGTTATTAAAGCAAATGCACCCAAAGTTGCTAACGAATAAGCAAGTAAATAAAACATAATTGCGGCAGTGCCGGCACGCGAAGTTGAGGCAAAACCAATCAAGATAAATCCGCCATTAGCAACTGATGAGTAAGCCAGCATTCGCTTAACGTCAATTTGTGTTAGTGCGACAATGCTTCCTACTAGCATCGTTAAAATTGCGACCGCCCAAAACATAGGACGCCAATCCCAGGCATAACCGCCAAAGGCAACAAAAAATACTCTTAGCAATCCACCAATGGCTGCCACTTTTACCGCACTCGCCATGAAAGCTGTTACCACTGTGGCAGAGCCGGTATAAACATCCGGCACCCATTGATGAAAAGGCACTGCACCAATTTTGAATAGTAAACCAACCGCCACTAAAGCAACTGCAGCCGTTAGTAATCCAGCCGCATTGTTATTAGCACTTATGCCAGCAGATACCGCACTAAAGTTTAAATCCCCTGAGTAGGCGTAGGTTAGGGCAATTCCAAAAAGTAAAATTGCACTGGCAAATGCACCCAGTAAAAAGTATTTCAATGCTGCTTCTTGGCTAAGTAGTCTCCGCCGGCGAGCCATCGCAGCTAATAAATAAAGTGGCAAACTCATTACTTCAAGCCCCACAAAAAGTACTAAAAAGTCATTTGCAGTGACAAACAAAAGCATTCCACTGACTGAAAACAGCAACAATGGCCAAACTTCAGTTTGAATTAAACCAAGTTTGGTTACGATCGCCTCATCTTCACTGCCGGCAACGGCTGAGGAGCGTGCCGCAAAAGCATCTCCGGTTGAATCAACTCTTTTTTCTGCCATTAGCAATGTTGCCAAAATCGAAGTTAACAAAATTATAAATTGTAAAAATACTCCTGGGCCATCAAAGGCGATAGTTCCTTCTATTGCCAAAGCGCGCGAGTAAGTGTTAGCGGTAAAGATTAAGGCAATAAGCGCTAACACCAGCGAAAAGAGGGTGAGAGAGATCTGTGCTTTGCGTCTTAGCGGTTGAGAGAAAAATGCTTCAAACCCAACGCTGATTACCGCTGCAAAAAAAACTATCAGCATCGGCAGAATTAAGGAGTATTCAATTACCGGGGTAGGAATTCTCAATTTTGCTCCTTATTTTCAATAGCAAATAGTGGGGATGGATCTACGCTATTTGCTTGCTGCATCAAGTTATCTACAGACTTTTCAATAGTGTTTAACACTGGTTGTGGGTAAAATCCAAAAAGAATTAAAAGTGTAAACACCGGAACCAACGGCCAAACTTCTTTTGCCGATAGGTCTTTTACTAATTTTGAATTTTCATTTTCAGGCCCAGTAAATACTCTTTGATAAAGCCATAACATATAAATGGCAGCCAAAATTATTCCTAAAGTCGCTACAATCGCGGCACCTTGATAGCGCTGATAAACACCAGTTAAAACCATAAATTCAGAGACAAATCCCGCCATGCCCGGTAGTGCGAGCGCTGAAAGCGCTGCCATCATAAATAGCCCTGCCATTACTGGAGCAACTTTTGTTAGACCACCGTAATTTGATATTAGGGCGGTTTTGCGCTGTTTAATTAAATGTCCAGCAACTAAAAATAGTGCAGCCGTGGACAAGCCGTGCGCCACCATATAAAGCGTGGCACCTGCCATACCAATTGTGGTGAAAGCAAAAATTCCCATCACGATAAAACCAAAGTGAGAGATTGAAGTGTAGGCAAAAAGTCGTCTCATATCTTTTTGACCTATTGCTAAAATTGCTCCATAAATTACGCTGATGACAGCTAAGGTAATAATTACTGGGGCCGCTTGGGCGCTGGCATTAGGAAACAGCGGCAAAACTAAAACCATCATTCCGAAAGTTCCGATTTTGTCTAAAATTCCAATCAGCATGGTGGAAGTTCCGGCAGTGGCTTGTTCGGCGGTGTCTGCTAGCCAAGTATGCAGCGGAACCAG
>CAZXCT010000075.1:0-5710 GCA_964639395.1 uncultured Bifidobacterium sp. | reverse complement strand
ATTGAGAGATTAAAAAAGGAATTCGATATGGCGGCAGGGGCTCTAAGAAAATTACAATTGGTAGTGCATGGTATCGGCCGACACGAAGGGGTTGAATTAAAAACCCAAGCTGACTCCTATCGTTTATTTAAAGAATTTGGACTTCCTACTTCAAATGATTTTTTGGTGGTTGAAAGTTTTGATGAGGTAAAAAAATACATTAAAAAATATGGTGAAAGTCGTCATCGCTTAACTCACGAAATAGATGGGGTAGTTGTCAAAATAAATGAAATTTTGCTGCAACAAAATTTAGGTGCAACCAGTAGAACCCCACGCTGGGCCGTAGCTTACAAGTACCCACCTGAAGTTGTAAGAACCAAATTATTAGACATCAAAGTAAATGTAGGACGAACTGGTCGCATTACGCCTTTTGCTGTTATGGATCCGGTGAGAGTAGCTGGGTCAACCGTGACTAATGCAACTTTGCATAACGTGAGCGAGATAGAGCGCAAAGGAATTTTGATTGGCGACATGATTTACCTGCGTAAAGCGGGGGATGTAATCCCCGAAGTCATGGGCCCAGTTGTTGAAATCAGAGATGGCAGTGAAAAAAAATTTAAGATGCCAAATATTTGTCCCGAATGCGGATCTAAAATCAGTCAAGAAAAATCTGGTGATGTTGATTTACGGTGCCCGAACGCTGAATCTTGTCCTGCACAATTAAGGGAGCGACTTTTTCATGTGGGCACTCGTGGTGCCTTGGATATTGAAGGCTTGGGTTATAAGTCTGCTGAAGCATTATTGACTGAAAATATTTTGAAAAACGAAAGTGAATTATTTAATTTAACTGAAAAAGATTTAATGAAGAGTGATTATTTTACCCGTGCGGGAGGTAAAGGTGAAGAAAAGCGAGTTCTTGGCAAAAACGCAGAGGAACTCCTTTCGCAATTAGAGGTAGCTAAAACGCGAGCACTCTGGAGAATTTTGGTGGCACTTTCTATTCGCCATGTCGGACCCACTGCTGCGCAAGCATTGGCTCGGGAATTTTCAAATATTGAAAGTATCGAAAAAGCTAGCGTTGAACAATTGGCTGACATAGACGGCGTGGGCGAAGTAATCGCTGTTTCAATTAAAGAATGGTTTAGCGAGCAGTGGCATCAAAAGATCATAAAGTCATGGGCTAAAGCTGGTGTTCAAATGCGAGAGGCTAAATCAAAAGGCCCGCAACCGTTGAAAGATAAATTGATAGTAATTACCGGTTCCGTCGCTGGGTATTCTCGCGATGGTGCAAAAGAAACGCTGGCGCAATTGGGGGCAAAGGTGTCGAGCTCGGTAAGTAAAAATACTGATTTAGTCATATACGGGCGAGTAGATGGATCAAAATATTCCAAAGCAGTTTCACTTGCAATTCCAAGACTTGAGGCAGAGCACTTCGCAGTATTGGTAGAGCAGGGGTTTGAGCAAGCGGCTCAGTTAGCCGAAAAGTAGCAATCATTAGAATGTAAGGGTGTCAAAAATAACCCCTGAGGCCCTTAAACACTTAGCAAAATTGGCCCGATTAGAACTAACTGAAGCAGAGTTAGCAATGTACGCCACTCAGTTAGAAATTATTTTGGATTCAGTTGACAAGATTCGTGAAGTGGCGGCTGGGGATGTTAAGCCGATGAGTCACGCCGTGGGTTTAACAAACGTTTTTAGAGAAGATGTAATTAAGGCTCCTTTAGATAGAGCTGAGGTACTTTCTCAGGCACCTGCCACAGAAGCCAATCGCTTTCGGGTACCAAGAATCTTGAATGAGGATTAAGAAGTGAGCGAAGACCTAACAACTTTTAGTGCGCAGCAGCTTGCCGCAAAGATCAAAAATAAAGATGTTACTGCCTCTGAAGTCACCCAAGCACATTTTGATCGAATTGAAAAATTAGATAAGAAAATCGAAAGTTTTTTATATCTAGATAAAGCAGCGGCTTTGGAGCAGGCAAAAAGAGTTGATAAAAAAGTGGCCAAAAATGAAACTTTGAGCCCCTTAGCTGGTGTTCCTCTGGCCTTAAAAGATGTAATGACTCAGCGCGGAGTACCAACAACTTGCGGATCGAAAATTTTGGAAAACTGGCGACCACCCTATGACAGCACTGTGGTTAAAAGATTAAAAGAAAATGACGTCATTATTTTAGGCAAAGTAAACATGGATGAATTTGCGATGGGCTCTTCTACTGAGAACAGTGCTTATCAGAAAACTAAAAACCCGTGGGATTTATCTAGAATTCCTGGTGGTTCCTCTGGTGGTTCGTCTGCTGCAGTGGCAAGTTTTTTTGCCCCCTTAGCGATTGGCACCGATACTGGGGGCTCGATCAGACAGCCAGCAGCAGTTTGTGGAATCGTTGGTACTAAACCTACTTACGGCACAGTCTCTAGGTATGGATTAATTGCCTTTGCATCTTCACTAGATCAAGCGGGGCCAATCACCCGAAGCGTGATGGATGCAGCTTTACTAAATGAAGTTATTGCAGGTTATGACCCACTCGATTCCACTAGCATCAATCAATCCACTGCCTCCTTGGTTGCTGCGGCAAACACTAAAGATTTAAAGGGCATGAAAATAGGTGTCATCAAAGAATTAGGTGGCGAAGGTTGGCAAGAGGGAGTAGTTACAAATTTTAACCAAAGTATTGAAATCCTAAAGCAACTCGGAGCTGAAGTGGTTGAAATTTCATTGCCACATTCTCCCTATGCCCTAGCTGTCTACTATTTGATTGCTCCCAGTGAAGCAAGTTCAAACTTGGCTCGCTTTGATGGGATGCGTTATGGATTACGAGTTGGAGATAACGGAGAAAAAGACGTCGAAGCAGTTATGAATTTAACTCGGGCACAGGGTTTTGGCCCAGAAGTAAAGCGAAGAATTATTTTGGGAACATACGCACTATCGACTGGTTATTACGACGCCTATTACGGTCAAGCACAAAAGGTACGGGGATTGATTGCTGAAGACTTCAAGGCAGCTTTTGAAAAGGTAGATGTATTGGTGTCACCAACCTCACCTACTACTGCCTGGAAGCTGGGCGAGCGAGTTGATAACCCGCTTGCGATGTACCTAGCGGACTTAGCAACTTTGCCACCGAGCTTGGCAGGAGTACCTGCCATAAGTGTGCCAATTGGTTTAGCCAAAGAAGATCAGATGCCAGTGGGATTACAGATCATTGCACCAGCCATGCAAGATCACAAGAATTATCAAGTTGCTTCTGCGATTGAAGCCGCGCAAGGCGGATTATTAATTGACCAGATTAAAGATTTAGCGAGTTTAGTATGAAAATTCTTGAGGCTATGGAAAAGTTTGATCCAATTATTGGCTTAGAAACCCACGTAGAGTTGTCCACGAATTCAAAAATGTTTTGTGGTTGTTCCATCGAATTTGGTGCGGAACCCAACACTCAAGTTTGCCCGACCTGTTTAGGCTTGCCAGGCTCATTGCCGGTGCCTAATAAAACAGCAATCGAATCAACTTTTCGAATTGGCTTAGCTTTAAATTGTCAGATTACAGAATTTTCAAGATTCTCTCGAAAAAATTATTTTTACCCAGATATGCCAAAAGATTTTCAAACTAGTCAATACGACGAACCCTTTTGTGTTAATGGGTATTTAGACGTTTTGGTACCTACCGATGAAGGTGATAAAACTTTTAGGGTTGAAATAGAAAGAGTGCACCTGGAAGAAGACACTGGAAAGCTCACCCACTCAGGTGGTGTTACCGGACGAATCCATGGTGCAGATTATTCATTAGTCGATTACAACCGGGCCGGAATCGCGTTAGTCGAGATTGTTACCAAGCCGGTTTTAGGCACCGGTAAATACGCGGGAATAGTAGCCCGAGCTTACGTAACCGAATTAAGAGACTTATTGCGCTCTTTAGCAGTTTCAGATGTTCGCATGGAGGAAGGTTCATTGCGTTGTGATGTAAACCTTTCGCTTCACCCTAAAGGTGCAAGCGAATGGGGTAAGCGAACTGAAACTAAAAATGTAAACTCACTTCGCTCAGTCGAAAAAGCGGTTAATAGTGAAATAGAAAGACAAGCTGATGTTTTAATTGAAGGCGGAAAAGTAACTCAAGAAACTAGACATTTTCATGAGGATTCTGGCACTTCTTCAAGTGGAAGAAGCAAAGAAGAAGCCGAAGATTACAGATATTTTCCAGAACCAGATTTAGTTCCGGTAATCGCAACTAGCGCATGGGTTAATGAGTTAAAGACAGATTTACCCCAAGCGCCGTCAATTGAAAGAAAACGTTTAGCGCAAGAGTGGGGTTTTAGTGACGAAGAAATGCGCGATGTAGTGAGTATGGGGGCAACAGATTTAATTGCACAAACTGTAGCCGCTGGCGCCACTGCTCAAGCGGCTCGTAAATGGTGGCTGGGTGAATTAGCTCGCAAAGCAACTGAAGCCGAAAAAGACTTATCAAGCCTCGGGATCGAACCAAAACACATCAGCGAACTAGAGCAGTTGGTGGTGGAAGGAAAATTAACTGACAAGTTGGCACGTCAAGTATTAGATGGTTTAATTAATAAAGAAGGAACTCCAAGTGAAATCGTGCAAAAGCGCAATCTAGTTGTGATGAGCGATGATTCGAGCCTTTTGCCTGCCATCAGAGCAGCTATCGAAGCTAATCCTGAGGTAGCAGCAAAAGTAAAGACAGGAAAGTTACAAGCTTTAGGCCCAATTTTGGGTGCAGTGATGAAAGAAACTCAAGGCAAAGCAGATGCTGCAAAAGTCAGATCTTTAGTATTAAAAGAACTCGCCGTAGAAGGGTAAATAAAAATGGATATGAAACCTAGAAGTAAAGAAGTTACTGAGGGTTTTGAAAGAGCACCTGCCAGAAGTATGTTGCGGGCAATCGGTATGCAAGATGAAGACTTCTCAAAGCCGCAAATTGGTGTCGCGAATTCTTGGAATGAAATTACCCCTTGCAATATGACGCTGCGCCGTCTCGCTGAAAAAGTAAAAGAGGGCGTGAGAGATGCCGGTGGCTACCCGATGGAATTTGGAACTATCACAGTTTCAGATGGAATCTCAATGGGTCACGAGGGAATGCGCGCTTCATTAGTAAGTCGCGAAATTATTGCAGATTCAGTCGAGGCAGTAATGCATGCTGAGAGATTAGATGGTTCGGTAACTTTAGCTGGATGCGATAAGTCTTTACCAGGAATGCTAATGGCGGCAGCTCGCTTAGATTTAGCGAGCGTCTTTGTTTATAACGGAACAATCATGCCCGGAAGTTTAAACGATCAAGATCTAACTTTGCAAGATGTTTTTGAAGCAGTTGGCGCATGTGCGCTCGGTAAAATTACAGAAAAAGAATTAGCAGATATTGAAAGAAATGCTTGCCCGGGCGAAGGCGCCTGTGGGGGAATGTTTACCGCAAACACCATGAGCAGCGTCGCCGAAGCAATTGGCATGGCCTTGCCAGGTAGTGCTTCAGCGCCAGCCTTAGATCGCTCACGCGAAACAGATGCCTACGAAGCTGGTAAAGCGATTGTTAATTTAATTCGCTTAGGGATTACCGCTCGTGACATTATGACTAAAAAAGCATTTGAAAACGCAATTACAATTGTTATGGCTTTGGGTGGATCCACTAATGCAGTTTTACATCTTTTAGCAATGGCGCACGAGGCTCGCGTAGATATCACAATGGATGACTTCAACCGCATTGGGGACAAAACCCCGCACTTAGCCGACGTTAAAC
>CAZXCT010000074.1:0-5774 GCA_964639395.1 uncultured Bifidobacterium sp. | reverse complement strand
CCTACGGAATGACTGAATCAACTGGTGGTGTGGTCTGGGATGGCTACCAGTTAGCGGGGGTTGAGTTGAGAATTTTAGAAAAAGATGAAAATGGCACCGGCACTATTTCAATAAAATCTCCGACCAATGCTTCTGGCTATCGAAACCTTTCTGAACTTGACCGTGAGACATTTCAGGCAGGCTGGGTAAATTCGCAAGATTTGGGTCAAATTAATTCTGGGTTTCTAACAGTTATCGGACGTGTTGATGAAGTAGTGATTAGCGGCGGCATTAATGTCTCAACCTCAGCAATTGAAGCGGTAATTGCCAAGTGCTCTGGTGTTGAGGCGGTTGCAGTTATTCCGATTTCAGATCCCAAGTGGGGAACAATTATCGCAGCAATTTTAGTTGGGGATTTTAACAAGATTGAGGTTGAATCAAGTGTGGTTAAAGAACTTGGCGCAGCCGCAAAACCGAGAGTGCTCCTCGCTGCAAAAGATTTACCGATACTTCCAAACGGAAAAATAGATTTAATAAAACTAACAGAAATGATAAATCTTGAATCAAATTAAGCTTTGGGTGCTAGGTGCTCGTCCAAAAACTCTTTTTGCTGCGGTCTCACCTATTTTGACGGCAAGTTTTTATGTGGTATATCTAGACAAGTTTTCGATCGTTCTAACAATTCTGGCGCTAATAGTGGCTCTTACTTTGCAAGTAGGCGTTAATTATGCAAATGATTACTCCGACGGAATCCGTGGTACCGACAAAAATCGTGTCGGGCCAATCAGATTAGTTGGTCAAAATTTAATAAAGGCAAGCAACGTTAAATATGCAGCGTTTGTTGCATTCGCTTTGAGTGCCCTAGCGGGGCTAATAATTACCGTGCTGGTTGGTGAATATTGGCTAGTGCTTGTTGGCTTGAGTGCCATCTTGGCGGGGTGGTTTTACACCGGTGGCAAACGACCTTACGGCTATGCGGGGCTAGGTGAAATTTTTGTATTTATATATTTTGGCTTAGTCGCGACCATGGGCACGATCTATCTACAAACTAAAGAATTCACCATAACTAGTTTTGTACTTGGATCCATTATGGGGACTTTCGCCGTAATCATATTATTAGCAAACAATCTTCGAGATCTAGCCAAAGATGCCCAAAGTGACAAATTAACACTGGCAGTTAAGTTGGGTGATAGAAACACCAGAATTTTAATTTTGCTGCTGATGGTTAAGGTCTATCTGAATTTGGCTTTTTTAATCTTTTACTTTGATGTCAACGTGGTAGTGGCAGTTTTTTCAATAGTTTTGTTAATCCAGCCAGCTAGCCAAATAATTAGTGGCAAAAAAGAGCGGGACTTAATCTCGGTATTGGTCAAAACATCACAAGCGCAATTAGTTTTTTCAGTTCTATTGTTAGTTAGTCTGTTTTTTTAAACCGCTTTAAAAACTTTTCAGCTGCCGCCTCACGAGACTTATCGAGCACAAAAAGACTAACAATCCCAGAAACTAAAATTGAGACTGCCAATAACACAAGATCACGCAGGCCAATTAGGTAAAAAACTGATAAAAAAGCCGCAAAAACTAGGATCCTGGCAAAGGTATATTGAATCAAATTAAACTCCTGCGTAACTGTGCAATCCAGTAATCCATAGATTAACTCCAAAGAAATTAAAGACGATTGATGAATAGGCAGCTACCGAAATCCAAGCGGATTTACTACCACTCCAGTCGCGCGTAACTCTGGCATGCAAATAAGCGGCATAAATAATCCAAGTGATAAAGGCCCAAGTTTCTTTTGGATCCCATCCCCAATATCTTCCCCAGGCATTCTCGGCCCAAATTGCCCCCGCAATTACCGAAAAGGTCCAAATCGGAAACGCAAACAAAGCCGTGCGGTAAGCCAACTCATCTAATTTTTTATTTTCTGGAATTCGAATTAATTCAAATTTATTTCTAAGTAAGATAATTAAACTCAAAGCAAAATTAACACTAAATGCCCCGTAAGAGATTATCGCTGCAGATACATGCACAACTAACCAACCAGAGCGCAAAGCAGGAACCAACGGGCCCGCCTCGGTGTACAGCACGGTAACCGCTAAACCTAAAAGTAGTACTGCAGGTAAAACTACGAACACACCTAAGTATTTAATATTTTTCTTTAAGGTAATAAATAAAAATGATCCTAAAATTGCCAATGCCGAGGTAATAGCAAATTCATACATGTTCCCCCATGGGGCGCGAGCCGACGAGATGCCTCTCAATACCACCGCCACCGCTAACACACCAAATGCTAGCCAGGTAAATGAGGTAGCGATATTTTCATTTTTTTGAGCCTTATCGCCCCCACCTAGCGCTACTGAATAAGTAATTAAAGCCAATAATAAAATTAAAATTGTTGCATAAACAAATAAATTACTTAAGTTACCTATCGACAATTAACTGCCTGCTTTCATTTTAGTAACTAAATTTTCAATTTCTTGAATCAACTGCTCTTGTGACTGTTTAGAAAATCCAGCAATTGCAATCTCTTGAATATTATCTGAGTTAGAGATTACTCGCATCCAGATTCTTCTGCGCCTAACAAAAAGTCCAAAAATCAAACCAATCATTGCCAACGTGGCGGCAATAAATGCCCAAATGCGACCTGGGTCATACGCAATTTGAAAAGAGGCAAATCTTTTTACCTCAACAAATTCAACGCTATAACCATTAGTTAATTGCCACACATCTAAAACTTCTAATTGCGCCAAGCCAATCTGGTTTAAATCATCGGTTTCTAATCGGTAGACGTTTTGAGCCACGCCATCATCCATGCCTAAATCGCCGGTCCAGGCAGAAAAAAAGATTAATGGATTATCTAAATCCGGAAACACCGAGATGGGCCCTAATTCAGGATCCAAAACACCCGTCGGAAGAAACAGCCCAAGCAAACCTATTTGTTCAGTTGTATCGGGGATTTTGATAACGCCATTTGACGTGAAGTTACCGTCTTGTGGCAAAAAAGGAACCGCCCGATCAAACACCACCGCCCCACTTGCATCTCGAACTCTAATCTGTGGCGCATAGCCATGACCAGTCAAAAAAGCTTTGGTGCCATTGACTATCAATGGTTGATTAACAACCACAGTTTGTTCAAAAGTATTGTTTTGATTATTCACAGTTAGTTCTGCAATGAATTCTCTTGGGGATCCAGTTTGATTTTCACCTCGTTCAAACTCAACCTCAAAACTTTCTAATTTAAATGAGAAATTTGGCATATTTTCTATAGCAAACAAACTGCCTGATCTAAAATCATCATATTGTGTAACAGTATTGGCAAAAGAGTTTTCTTCAATTAGTAAAATTGTTCCGCGATAATTAAACAACGCGCCAAATGCTACGGCGATAGTAATAAAAAGGATTGCAATATGAAAAAGCAGATTTCCGGATTCTCTTAAGTATCCTTTTTCAATTGTTAAAGCAGTGCCATCTTGCGTGAGCTTTCCACGCCAAGCATTTTTTTGCATATTCTTAAAAATCTCGTCAATTTCAATTTTTGACTGAAATGTTTGATAACCAGTTTGAGATTCAAGATTATTCGGAGGTGAGAGAATCGGTTCAACAATATTTTTAGCATGCACTCTCATTCTGGGTACTATGCAGCCCGCTAAAGAGATCATCAGCAATATATAAATAGCTGAAAACCAAAAAGAGCTATATACATCAAAAAGGCCTAGCGCATCGTAGATTTCAAAAATTTGTGGATTGTTTTCTTTAAAGTCATTAACACGAATTATTGAGGCACTGCGCTGGGGCAAAATAGACCCAGGGATTGCGGCAATTGAAAGTAATAAAAGAAGCCATAGTGCTGTTGTCATACTGGTTAATTGACGCCAAGTCCAACGCAGCCAACCAAAAAATCCTAATTTAATCGCTACTTTGTTTTCGCTCACTTATATCACCGGCGTAAATTGTGCGATCCAGATTCGTAAATTAATCGTTAATTCACTCCATAGCCCTGTGACTAATAGCAAACCAATCGTAATCAAAACTATCGCGCCAAATCTCATAAATACCAGTTGATACTTTCTTAAAAACTGCACAGTCGTAATCGATCTTTCGTAAATAAAAGCGAGAAGTAGAAACGGAATACCCAATCCCATGGCGTACACAAACGACAAAGCCGCACCTTTTGCCGCTGTCCCTTCGCTGAATGCCATTGTTTGAACTGCTGCTAATACTGGACCAATGCATGGTGTCCAACCGAAGGCAAACAAAGCCCCCAATAAAGGCGCTCCCCACACACCAGATTTAACTTTAAAATTAATTTTGTAACTTCGACTTAGCCAACCACTTTGAAATAAAAATCCGAATCCAAGAATTATTACAAGTACTCCAAGAAACCGCTCGATTAGATTTGCGTAACTAAATAGCAGTGAGCCAAGTGATCCAAAAAATATTCCATATGATGTAAATACGGCACTAAAACCTAAAACAAAAAGAAATGTAGCCAATACTGCTTTTCTTTTTGTTGCTGTGCTGTTTCCGCTTACCGTCGCCAAATAACCTAAATAGCCGGGCACGAGCGGTAAGACGCAAGGAGAAAGAAATGACACTAATCCCGCGAGCAATGCTAGCGCCGCTGCAACTAAAAAATTGCCACTAAAAATTAATTCACTCATACTTCTTCTAACAACTTGGTAATAAATCCACGAAGTAATGACACCTCAACTGGGCCTAAAATGCGCGCGGCTACTCTTCCGTTTTTGTCTATTACTAACGTGGTTGGTATGGCATTAGGTGAGAGTGTGTCTTTGAACTTTAATAATATTTCACCTGATTGGTCTTCTATATTTTCATATTCAATTGTGAAACGCTCTACAAAACTTTTTGCCGAAGGCAAACTATCTCTGGTATTAATCCCTAAAAAAGTTACGTTTTCATTTTCAAAGGTACGAGCCAAATCAGCCAACTCTTGTGCCTCAGCGCGACATGGTGCGCACCAAGACCCCCATACGTTAATTACAACTACGCTTTCGCGCTCAGAAGACAACTGAAATTTTTTACCGGTAAATGTCGTCTCAGAAATATCTGGCGCTAATTTTCTATCTGCTACCGCTAACAACACACTAGAGCCATCGCCCGCAACAAAACCGGTGTCAGCTGATGAAAGCCCCGCGGGCTGAGCGCTGCCACAGCCAACCAGTGCGGTGCTAACTAGCCCAACTAAAAGAATCGAAAAGAATCTCATTTCTTTATTCTGGTCAATAAATCAAAACTTGGCTCGTGATATTCGACACCCTTAAATTCATCACCTTCAAAACGCAAGCTAGTGACACTAGCGAGTGAGCATTGGCGTTTTCGTGGGTCGTGAACTAAATTTCTACCTTCAAATGCGAGCCGCGCCACATAAATCGGCAGTTGATGCGAGACCAAAACTATCTCTTTACCGATAGCTAAATTTTTTGCGGCGTAAATTGCTTGGCGCATTCGTTCAGCTACTTGTTGATACGGCTCACCCCAAGAAGGCAACCATGGGTTTCGCAAATGCCACCAGTTACGAGGGTTTTTTAAAGCACCGTCCCCCACTGAAACTCGCTTACCCTCAAATACATTTGTTGCTTCAATTATTCTTGGGTCTTTAACTATTTCTATTGCTAGTTTTTTTGCAGTGGGCGCAGCAGTTTGCTGTGCTCGCACTAGCGGTGAAGAAATTACTTTTACTAAGTCACGATCTTGAAAAAAATTGGCTGCCCGGTCGGCCATTTCTAAACCTAATTGCGATAGGTAAAAATTGGGCATGCGCCCATAAAGTACTT
>CAZXCT010000073.1:0-5828 GCA_964639395.1 uncultured Bifidobacterium sp. | reverse complement strand
ATTTTGTCTTGAGCATAAACCAGGCAAAAATTGCACCTAGGATTCCACCTTGAACTATGGTGAAGCCGATTACGTGAAATACCGTAATTGTCATCGGATTATCTGCGGTGACAATATCCCCACTGAGTGCCACTGCAATAAAAAATACGACTGCATTGATTGCTGCGGCAATTAATACCGGTCTAACAAAGGCTTTTGCTAATTCACTAAACTTCACGGCCACTCCTCATAAATAGGTATTTTGATTCTAACCCAATTTAGTTAAGAGAGACCTTTCTTAGAAACTCTTTTGTACGGATGTCTTGCGGATCTTTAAGCACTTGGCTGGCTGGCCCTCTTTCAGCGATAAAACCATTGTGTAAAAAACAAACTTCGTTCGCTACTTGATTAGCAAAATTCATTTCGTGAGTCGCAATAACCATTGTCATTCCTTCTTGCTTTAGCTCGGTGATGGCTGCTAGGACTTCATTAACTAATACTGGGTCTAACGCAGAAGTTATTTCATCAAGCAATAAGGCGCGGGGGTGAGTGGCGATGGATCTAATTATGGCCACTCTTTGTTGTTGGCCACCACTTAATCTATCTGGGAACTCTTCGGCTTTGTCTAATAATCCAAATTTCTCGAGCAGAATCTTTGCCTCAGCTCGTGCTTGCTCTTTTTTAACTTTATGAACCTTTATCGGGGCAAGAGTTATATTATCGATTACTCTCATATGTGGAAATAGATTAAATGATTGAAAAACAATTCCCATGCGCATTCTTGCTTGATCAACATTTACTAAAGGGCTGGTAATTTCTTGTTCGTCAAGATAAATTGCGCCATCATCAATTTGTTCTAATAAGTTAATGCAGCGAAGTAGGGTTGACTTTCCGGAGCCAGAGGCGCCAATTAATACGGTAGCGGTGTGCTCAGGTACTTCAAGTGAGACCTCGTTGAGCACATTATTCTGCCCAAAACTCTTTCTTACTTTGTCAATTGATAGCACTGACTTCATGTTGTTCCTTGTGAATTTTGTTGCGCAATACTTTTCTGTAGCGCTCGATCTGTGATTCTAGTTAAGGGAATAGTGATAAATAAAAATAGTATTGCGGCGACTATATAAGGTGTGTAATTAAAAGTTTTACTAGTTTGAATTTGGGCTGCTCTAACTGCATCGATTACACCTAAGATTGAAACTAACCCAGTATCTTTTATTAAAGCAACCAAATCATTTAGCAAGGGCGGAATAACGCGGCGAACCGCTTGAGGCAATATCACGTACCTCATACTTTGTGCTTGCGTCAAACCTAACGAACGTGCGGCGGCTCTTTGACTTGGATGAATACTTAAAATTCCACTTCTAAATACTTCTGCTACATATGCAGAGTACGTCAAAACTACGGCAAGCGTACCTAGCACTAAAACGTTGCTGGTAAGTCCTTTTAAACCTAAGGCGGGTAAGCCAAAGCCAACTAACAAAATAACTAAAAGTAATGGCACACCTCGAAATACATCCACATAAATTGTTGCCAAAATTCTAAATGGGGTTAAGGCAGCAGCTTTTGAAGTACGAGCCAGCGCCAACAATAGTGCAAGAATTGTTATTAAAATACTGGCAATAATTGTTAATCTAATATTTGTCGTTAAGCCTTTTGCGACTATTGGCAAAACCTCTACACCATAATCGATGTCAAAATATGTTTGTTTGAATAATTCCCAGCCAGGTGAATTAATTAAAATTAAGGCTAAAGACCCGATTACTAATACGCTAGAAAGCGTCGCAATGATTATTCTTTTTCGCGCCTGACGACTTCGAATTTGTTGTCGCGCTTGCTCTAATTGACTTGGATACCATGACCCACTCGAGCGTTCATTATCTGAATTCGAGCGGGTCATGTTATCAATATTTCTTAGCTCTTATTTAAGAACTGGAGCCCCTTGATCAGCTGTTAACCAAGCTGCTTCTATCTCAGCCAAAGTTCCATTTGATCGAAGAGTATCTACTGCTTGTGAAACACAAGAAGTTAGTGCGCTGTCTTTAGCTAGCAATAATCCAAATTGTTCTGGCGTATTTGGATCAGCCGCTAGTTGACCAATAATTAAACCACCTTCAATTTCAACTCCTGCCAAGTAAAACGCAGTTGGTAGATCGACAACTAAACCATCGATTTGCCCATTTTTTAGCGCTTGTACACCGGCAGCATTGTCATTGAATACTGAAATTTCAGCATCAGGGGCAATTACTGTTTCAGCTGCAGCTAACGAAGTTGTGCCTACTGCTGCACCTAATTTTGCAGATTTCAAATCAGCAACTGAGGTAATACCAGCAATTGCACTGCCTTCAGCAGAAACAATCGCCTGAGTTACGTAGTAGTAACCACTTGAAAAATCAACAACTTGCTTGCGTTCTTCTGTAATTGAGAACTGTTGCAAATTGAAATCAAACGGCTTGTCACCTGGTGCAATTGCGCCATCAAAGGTTGTTCTAACCCATGTAACCTCTTCAGGTGTGAAACCTAATTCGGCGGCAACTGCATAAGCAACTGCTGGCTCAAAACCCTCGCCAGATTCTGGAGTGTCTTCCAAAACCCATGGGTAATAAGCAGGTTCACCTGTTGCGATAGTTAGTGTTCCTGCAGTTAAAGTCGCTAATTGATCTTTACTGCACGGATTAACTTCTTCAGTGGTTTCTTCAGTGGTTTCTTCAGCGGCTTGAGTTTCTTCAACTGCAGTATCAGTTGCTGAAGAGCATGCGCTTAGCAACAATAATGCTGCTGCCGCTAATGCGTAACCAGTTTTATTTTTTAATGACATTAGTTCTCCTTGAACTATTTAAATTGAGAACAGGCAAATGCTTGCCCTCAACTGGGGCCTTGGGATTTTTATTCAAGACCCGCGCTTGCTAATGGAAGTTCCATCAGCCTGGTCTTCATCTAGGGGCACCCCACCGCGGTGGAGGGTTGTCGTGCAGCTAGCTAGGGCTTAACGCTGCCTCTCTGGACCGAGATTGAGTCTAGCAATAGCCGTGAATTGTCGCTACTGCGTGTCTTTTGCTGAAAAAATTAAGGATTAAGTCACAACTTGAGAATTAAAGAAAAAGTAGTTTTCCACTGGCAATGAGCAAAACAAAACCTAATGCCCTTCTTAAGGCAATAGTTGGCAATTTATTTGCACCAAAATAAGACCCGATTAGCGCACCGGACGCAACAACTAGCAGCCATAACGGTAATTCAGCTGGTAAAAATTTAAAGTTCGAGTAATTTCCGATTAATCCTGATAATGAGTTAGAGAATATAAAAACTGCAGATAATCCTGCAGCTTGTCTCGTGGTGGCCCAGCCAGCCAAAATTAATAGCGGAGTCAAAAAAATCCCACCACCGGTGCCCGTTAAGCCAGACAAGAATCCCAAAGTTATTCCAACTAAAATTGCGGCAATCAAATAAATATCAGTAGTTGGTTTATCGGTAAATTTATTGTTAAAAACTAGTTGCAAAGCAACAATTATTAGCACAACCCCGATCAAGGTGTTGTAAGTGCTGGTATCAATATTTAAAGACCCACCGATAAAAGCCGCGGGGATCGAACCCAAAATAAATGGAACAATCTTCTTCCAGGCGATTAGCTCAGATTTATTAAATCGATAAATCACTAGTGATGAAACCAAGATATTTAATGCTAAAGCGGTAGGCCTCATAGTGGAACTTGCTATGCCGACTAGTGCCATTGCGGCCAAATAAGCTGAAGCGCCAGCATGACCAACTGATGAATAAAGTACTGCCGCAAAAAAGAAGGCAAGTGATAGAATCAAGGTTTCCATTGACCCCTAGGTTAGCAATTTTGTTGTACGAATGCTTTAATTAGCAACCATGAATAATCGAACCAATCAAGAAGTTAAGTTTGCAAATCCTGGCACCTCTATTTATCCATATCTAGTTGCAATTTTTGTGAGTTTGTTATTAATTTCAAATATAGGCGCAGTTAAATTGATTCAGTTTGGAAGTTTTATAACTGACGGCGGCTTATTTTTGTTTCCGTTGGTTTATATAGTTGGCGATATTTTAAGTGAAGTTTATGGCTTTAAAGCGGCAAGACGAGCTGTCTATTTAGCATTTGCGGTAGCAATTGTTGCTTCAATAACTTTTTGGCTAGTGCAAATCTCACCGCCAGCTGCAGATTGGCCAAACCAAGCAAGCTTTGAGGCAGTTTTAGGATTTGTCCCTCGGATAGTTTTGGCAAGTGTTATCGCATTCTTTGTTGGTCAACTTTTAAATGCTTATGTTTTAGTAAAGATAAAAGAATTAACAAAAGAGAAATCCTTATGGGCACGATTGATGGGCTCTACGCTGGTGGGGCAATTCGTTGATACTTTAATTTTTTGTACTATTGCATTTTATGGGGTCATTACCGGTACCGAATTTTTAAATTATGTTGTCTTTGGATTCTTGTATAAAACCTTAGTTGAATTCCTTTTGGTGCCTGTTACTTATAAAGTAATCAAACTTGTCAAACAATACGAACCAAGTTATCAAACTGTCGAATAATACTTACCCAGAAAATCAGATTTAAATTCAAAAAAATCTTTATTTATGATGCTACTTCTAATGTCACTTACTAACTTAACTATGAAATGTAGATTGTGAATAGTTAAGAGGGTAGAGGCAAGCATTTCTTTGGCTCTGAATAAATGTTGTAGGTAAGCTTTTGTGTAATTTTGACAGGTATAGCAGATGCAGTCTTTATCTACTGGTGAGAAATCTCTTTGATACTTTGCATTTGAAATATTAAATCGTCCGTAAATTGAATAAGCAGCAGAATTTCTAGCGTTGCGACTTGGGGCAACACAATCAAAGGTGTCTGCGCCGTTTGCGACACCTTCGAAAAGATCATCTGGCTCACCAATACCTAGTAAATGTCGCGGTTTTGATTCAGGTAATTCTTCATTTACCCAGCGAACAATTGCGCCTAAGTGATTCTTATCAATTGCGCCACCGATTCCAAATCCATCAAAATCTAAACTTGCAATGTCTCTAGCAGCAGTGCGACGCAAGTCTTCGTATTGCGCACCTTGCACTACCCCTAACAATGCTTGATACGGCTTATCGGCTCTAACTTCGGTTAGTCGCTTATGTTCTATCACGCATCTTTTTGCCCATGCGTAAGTTCTTTGAAGAGATTTTTCTTGGTATTCTCGGGTATTTTTCAAAGTGGTGCATTCGTCGAATGCAAAAATAATATCTGCTCCGATTTGATGTTGTACTTGCATCGATACTTCTGGTGTAAAGCGATGCGTCATCCCATCAAGGTGGGATTTGAAGTTCACGCCATCATCGTCTACTAAGGCTAACCGCTCTTTTTCGTTAGCCATCACGTCGTCGGCTTGCACAGTGTCTGGATCCATTGCTAAAACTTTTTTAAATCCAACGCCTAAAGATAAAACTTGAAATCCACCACTGTCGGTAAAAGTTGGGCCGTTCCAATTCATAAATTTTGCTAAGCCGCCCGCATCATCAATTAAGTCTGCCCCGGGTTGTAAATAAAGATGGTAGGCATTCGCTAGTAAGGCTTGTGCTTTTATATCGCCCATCGCCTCAGGTACTACAGATTTGATTGTTGCTTTAGTGCCAACCGGAATAAATGCCGGGGTTTGGATTTCACCATGTGGAGTTTTAATAACCCCAACTCGACCTAAATTATCTTCAAGTCGATTATTAATCTGAAAGCTAAACTCACCCTTTGACATCAGATGAATCCTAGTAGTTAGTGATTTTGCCTAGATTAGATGCTTGTTTAAAAACTCGACAGTGTTTTGCATGGATTTAGTCCAGTAAGGCCCAAACGCATGACCGTC
>CAZXCT010000072.1:0-5834 GCA_964639395.1 uncultured Bifidobacterium sp. | reverse complement strand
AGATTTCTTTAAAGTGCCAAGCGAATACGAAATTATTTTAGGAAACGGCGGTTCTACCTTATTTTGGGATGCTGCGGTTTTTTCAATCATTCAATCCAACGCACAATTTTTATCTTTCGGTGAATTCGGTGCAAAATTTGCTGCTAGTGCTAAATCAGCCCCACATCTAAAAAATATTGAAGTAATAAAGTCTGACCCCGGTAGTGCACCTGAATTTTCGCCAAGCGCTGATTTTGATACCTATGCAACCCCACATAACGAAACCAGCACTGGTGTAATGAAGCCTGTTAAAAGAGTGAGCGAAAAAGGCCTTTACTTAATAGATGCAACTAGTGCCGCCGGTGGGGCTTTGGTTGATCCAAAAGAATTTGATTGTTATTACTTTGCCCCACAAAAATCTTTTGGGTCAGAGGGTGGATTATTTATTGCACTGGTAAGCCCAGAATTAATTGAGCGAATTGCTCAAATTAAATCTGAAAACAGATTTATTCCACCAATATTAGATTTATCGATCGCTTTAGAAAATTCTAAACTCGACCAAACTTATAACACGCCAAGTCTTTCTACAATATATTTAATGCGCCAGCAGGTTGATTGGTTTAATCAAAATGGTGGAATCCAATGGACCGCAGCGCGCAGTCAGGCATCTTCGGATCATCTTTACAATTGGGCGCAAAGTAAAGAATACCTTTCACCTTTTGTGGCTGATAGTAATTTGCGTAGCAGCGTGATTGCCACAATCGATTTTGCAGAAAGACTTGATGCAACTGTTATCGCGCAAGTTCTTCGAAACAATGGAATTGTCGATGTCGAGCCATACCGAAAATTAGGACGAAATCAACTGAGAATTGCCACCTTTCCGGCAATTGAACTTTCAGACATTCAAAAACTTACTGACTCTATTGACTGGGTGGTTGCTAAAGCTGATTAGATGTACCACTTTTGGTACAGACTTTTTAACCTTTTTGCTTAAAACTCTTCTAATGGCGCGAAGGTCTAATTTTGAAATTAAAATACGACGTCGCGCATTCGGAAAAGCCGTTAGAAATTATCGATTATTAAGAAATCTCACCCAAGAAGAATTGGCAGAATCTGCTGAGTTAGATCGAAAAACTATTTCTCGATTAGAAAACGGTTTATATTCAGCATCACTCGATAATCTTTGGGCGATTGCTTATGCACTTAATGTAAGCCCAGAAGCTTTACTTAAGCCAGATGCCTATTTAGTTAAAGATCTTTACTAAACGGCCGCAATAAATACCGATAAAACCATTCCAAACAACACAATTAAGGTAACAATTCTTCTTACTCTTTGCGACATACTTCTATATTAGTGGGCTAATATTTGATACATGAAAGAGCTAAAGCCCGTAGCGCGTGATGGCCTAACTGAATTACGTTTTGGCACTACTTTATCTGCTATTTTCTCGCTAGTTTTTTGGTATCGATTTGCCTTTTTAGCTCATGAGTCTTCACTAATTTGGCTGCAGTCTTCGCTTGCGGCTGTGATTTTAGGGTTTATGGGAATGTGGATTTTAAAGCGCAGAAAACAAAAATCTAGTTAGTTTTCTTCATTATTGTTTAATACCTCATCTAAGACATCTAAACGATTAGCCTCAGCATCTTCTGCTGCTTCGTCATCATCATCATCATCATCGTCGTCATCATCAACTTCTTCACCATCATGTGCAAATTCATCTACTTCTTGCAAATCTGCATCTGCTAAGTCAATTTCTTCTTCTACCGAATCTTCATCAATTTCTGCTGCATCAAAAAAGCCTTCTTCATTTACCACTGTGGTACCAACCGGCACCGACTTTGTGTCAGCAATTACTTCAGAGTGTCCACCACAACCATGATCTAGCGAAACTACTTTTGCATCATCTTGTGCATATGAGTTTGCGCAAACTCCAAACATTCTTCCTAAGGCGCCACTTAGTGGAATATAAAATCCACACGAAACACACTTGTCAGTTGCCAACTCTGCCATCGCAGTATTTGGTCCGTGTGATGATCCATACCAGCGATTGACTGCTTGTTCTCTTCCGATTTCAGAAAGCACTCGCTTACGACCCAAACCGGCTTCCCAGCCAACTGGAGTTGAAGACTCATCTAAAAGATCATCTACCTCGGTATAACCCGGAACCAACCTTGCATCATCAGGTGCGGTTGGTAAAACATCACCAATACCTAAATCGCCTTCTTGTAAACGCTCTTGCCAAGGAATCCACTTGGGCGCTAACAAAGCATCCTTGCCAGGTATTAAAACAATTTCATTTAAACTTAAACTTTCATCGCCACCGATGTTTACCGCCCACATCCATCCGCGGTAACCCGTATCAAGTGTTGAAAAATAATAAGTTGCGGTTTCAGTTGCTTCAATTTTGTTTTCTAAATAACCACCAACGCGATCGGCGCTCACTTCTGCTAACAAAAATTCTTTTGCAGCATCTTTAGCGTTTGTTAAATCGATAGCCAAACCAAACTCCTAAGAAAATTCTTTATGCGTCTAGATCGTTAGCTACCGCACGCAATACTGCTGCAACTTTTTGCGAGGTTTTATCATCTGGGTAGCGTCCACGACGGATTTGAGTAGAAACCCCATCGAGTAATTTAATTACATCTTCAATAATTACTGCCATGTCGTCAGTATCTTTACGACCAGCCTTAGACAAACTTGGTGGTGCTTCCACAATTCTGACTTGGAGCGCTTGAATTCCGCGGCGACCTTCAGCAACGCCAAATTCAACGCGTGAACCTGGTTTAGGTAAGACACCGTCTGGAATCGCGGTGGCATGTACGAAAACATCTTCGCCATCATCGGTTTCAATAAAACCGAAGCCCTTTTCGACGTCGTACCACTTGATCTTTCCAAAAGGCACGGCAATCAACTCCCGTTTGCTCTACTAGTCGCGTATTTCGCGAAATGTGAAAGTCCAAGATTACCCAAAGCCCCTCACCTCGCCATCGGCAAGGACTGCAAAGTGCCCCCACTGTGTATACCCATTAAAATTAGCCAGATGCCTACAAAGACTCCCTCCAAGCCACGCAAGGCAAAGGCAGACGATCCCGGCTCATTAGTGGATTGGTTTAAATCCCTCGATGATGATTCGCTACGGGATTTATTAGTTCACCGGCCCGATTTGGTTCACCCGGTGCCAGCGGACATGGCAAAACTCTCTGCTCGTGCTGCAACCAACTCTTCCATCACCCGAGTATTGGATCGACTAGATGCTTGGGTTGTTTCTGTTGCAGAAATATTGGCTTGCCTAGCAGAACCCTTCACAAAAAAAGAACTTTCCGCACTTTTAAACAATGACCCTCAACTTGATCGCGCTTTAGCGCTATTAAAAGCCCGTGGTGTTATCTGGGGAACCGATAAAGGCATGCGCGCAGTTCCGGTTTTAAAAGAAGTTGTTGCCCCTCACCCAGCTGGCTTCGGCCCGTGCTTTGTTGAAGAACGCCCTGACCTAGCGGCGGTCGCTACTAAAGAGCGAATTAAGCAGATTTTTGATAAAGCCCCTAAAGGTGTTGACGAAGTTATTAGCCAAGTTTTGTGGGGCCCTCCAGTTTTAGTGGTGGACAAACTTAACCGAGAAGCCACCACTGCCAGCGCTAAAACCCCTTACGAATACCTAATGGCGCAAGGCGTACTAATTGCTACCGGACGTCAAGAGCTCACTTTGCCCAGAGAAGTTGCCTTTGTATTACGTGGCGATAATTTATTGCCAGACTATTTATCTACTACACCTGAAGTAAGTGTTAAAAACCAAAGAGACCCTCAAGCGGTAGATAAATCAGCCGGTGGTGCAGGTTTACATTTCGTGCAAATGATGGAAGAACTGTTAGATATTTGGGGTGAAACACCTCCAGCAGTTTTACGTAACGGCGGATTAGCACAAAGAGATTTAACTTTAGCTTCAAGAATTTGTGACGAAGATGAAAACATTGCTGCGCTATTAGCAGAAACTGCCTTAGCAGCGGGGCTATTAGCAGCTGATGAAACTAAAGATCCAGTTTGGTTACCAACTCCTGCATTTGATCTTTGGCGCACCCGCACCGTTGAAGAGCGTTGGGCGACTTTGTCTGAAGCTTGGCTAACTTCAACTCGCGTTCCAAGTTTGGTTGGTAAAAATGAGCAAGTAAGAATTAATGCACTTTCACCAGAAGTTGATAAGCCTTTAGCCCCAGAAATTAAATCTTTAATGTTAACTGCTTTAGTGAGCTTGCCGCTGGGGGCAGAGCCAAACGAAGATGACTTAGTTAAACACGTGCAATGGCAACGTCCACGCCGCGAAAATGAACTTATTGATTTATTAGTTCGATCCTTTATGCAAGAAGCAAATTTAATTGGTGCTCGCGGATTAGGCGCCTTAGCCACCACCGGTAGAGCGCTGGGCGAAATGCGCTACACCATGCCATCACCTGAAGCCCGTACTGCAGCTGCCCGTGCTGCCGTCTCAGACCCTAAGGGCCATGTTATTAAAACTGATCCATTGCTAGTTGAATCAATTGCGCCACTATTACCTGAAGCAATTGCTCACTTTATGTTGCAAGCAGATTTAACTGCAGTAATCCCGGGGCCACCCGAATCTCATGTCGCAGCAGAGTTAAGAACATTGGGTTATCAAGAATCACGCGGTGCCGCTCAGGTTTATCGATTTACTGAGAGTTCACTTAGACGCGCCTTAGAGCGTGGCAAGAAAAAAGATGACGTAATGGAATTTTTCAAAAAATATTCTTCAACCGATATCCCTCAACCATTGGAATACCTACTTAACGATTTAGTTCGACAAATTGGTGAGATCAATATTTCACAAGAACCAATCGACGACACCGAGCCTGCCCCCGGTGAAAAACGATCAAGTGCAAAACTTCGTCCCCAGCCCGCACCTGAAGGATCCCCACCAGATGCACCGCTATTAATTAGCGCAATCAAAGCATTACGTTTAAGTGAAAATCCAAAAGCAAAAATTCCTGAAATCGGGTCAAATCCCCCGGCTCCAATGCCTACGAGTGAATTAGTTCCTTTCTTAAACGAATGCATCGATTCAAATCAGTCAATCACAATTGGTTACGCCGAAGGTGACGGAACAGTTCGCGACCGCTTCGTTGATCCAATCCGCGTGCAAGGCGGATTATTAACTGGTTACGATCACACCGAAACTCGCATTCGTGACTACGCCCTATCAAGAATTAACGCTGCCATCGTTACTAAAGCCAAAAAGAATGGAAAATAAATTTAATGAATGACGGCCCCTTAATCGTCCAAAGCGATCGCACACTTTTACTTGAAATTGATCATGAGTTAGCGCAAGAAGCTAGAAGATCAATTGCCCCTTTTGCTGAATTAGAGCGCTCACCCGAACACGTTCACACTTATCGCATCACCCCCCTTGGTTTATGGAACGCACGTGCCGCTGGGTTAGATGCTGAATTAGTTGTCGATACCTTATTGAAATATTCACGATACGCCGTTCCGCATTCACTCCTTGTTGATGTAGCCGAGCAAATGGATCGCTATGGCCGACTAAAACTCGAAAAACACCCAGTTCATGGCTTAACTTTGCATTGCGCTGATCTACCAGTTTTAGAAGAAGTTTTAAAGAGTAAAAGAATTCAACCCCTAGTTGGGCAAAGATTAGATGAGCAAACCGTTGTGGTTCACCCATCTGAACGCGGACAGCTAAAACAACAACTACTAAAACTCGGTTGGCCCGCCGAAGATTTTGCTGGTTATGTTGATGGCGAAGCTCACCCCATTGAATTAGTACAAAACGGTTGGGAACTTCGTAACTATCAAGAAATGGCAGCCGAATCTTTTTGGCATGGTG
>CAZXCT010000071.1:0-6322 GCA_964639395.1 uncultured Bifidobacterium sp. | reverse complement strand
TATTAATTGCCATAATGCGATCAAACTCTTCTGGTTTTATTTCGCCAATTCGACCTCGTTCGATGGTTGCCGCATTGTTAACGATGGCATCAATTCGTCCAAACTCTTTTAAGCAAGCATCCACAATAGATTTAGGGGCAGATGCATCTTTTAAATCTGCCAAATGCATCTTGGCACTATTGCCTAATTCACTCAAGGCAACTTCACCTTCTGCTTTGTTTATCCCGTGAATTAAAACTTTCGCGCCGTTTTCGATTGCTACTTTTGCAATCGCTTTACCAATCCCGCCAGTAGCGCCGGTAACAATTACTACTTTGTCTTTTAATCTCATGGGGTGATTACCGACTTAATTACTTCTTGCGATTGCATTTTGCTAAATGCTTCTTGCCATTCATTTAATGGCCAAACTCCACCAATCAAGGGATCTACATCTAAACGTTTTGAGCCAAGTAAATTTAATACTCGCTCCCACATAGGCCAATTATGGCTAAAGCTGCCAAGTAGTGCCACATTTTTTGCTACCAATGGGTCAAGTGAAAAATCTAAAGGTTGTGGGCCCCAGCCAACTTTGCTTATCCAGCCATCTGGCCTTACAACACCTAATGCTGCTTTTAAAGTTGCTGAAACTCCTGCCGCATCTACTACGCCATCCGCACCGTATCCATCAGATGCTAAAGCCCAATCTTTTGCATCCCCCACAATCGGCTCAACACCGTAAGCCTCGCGAGCAATTTCTAATCTTTTACGATCTGATTCCAAACCAACTAGGGCTACTTCAGCTCCTCCAAGTTTTGCCATCGCTGCACACAAAATCCCAATTGGCCCCGGGCCATAAACCACAATTCGATCGCCCACTCTTAATCTGCCAGGTGCAATCGTCGCGCTATAGGCAACAGCACACGGCTCAGTGAGCGCCGCTTGCGTAAAACTTAAACTCTCAGGTATTTGATGTAAAAGTCTTGCTGGCACTTTCACAAATTTTGTCATCGCGCCATTAACGCCATAGCCAAATCCTTTTCGATCTGGATCTAAGTTGTAAACACCACTACGAGTCATCGGGCTATCAAAATTTATGTGGGCAGCAGTTTCGCTAACAACTCTTTCGCCAACTTTAAAGTTATTTACTCGCTTACCTAGCGTACTTATTTCACCGGCAAATTCATGTCCCAAAATAACCGGGTAATTAACCTGCCAACTTTGAGTAGCATGCCATTGGTGTAAATCACTCCCGCAAACACTCACAGCTTTGACTTCAAGCAAAACATCATCTTCGCCAATTTCAGGGGTAGGCACTTCTCTAATTTCTACCGCGCCTTTTTTATTTTCGAAATTGACTAGCCCTAAATTCTGCATGCGTTCCTTAATTTAGTTTTACTTCGTTGGTTTATTTGGGCCTTCGCCAGCGCCGGTTTCATCTACCGCTTTGGCAATCTCATTTAATTCTTCATCGGTTAAAACTGTATTAGCCCCATCAATCCAGCCAGCAATTTGCGATCCGTTTCGTGCTCCAACAATTGCACCTGAAATCATTGGCCAAGCTAATACCCAACCCAACGCAATTGCAGCAGTTGGCACACCGCGTCTTTTTGCAATCACACTTAATTTTTCAGCTAACGCTAAATTCGCCTGCAAATTAGTCGTGAACTTTGGGCTACGTTTGCGCCAGTCATTATCTGGTAATGCAGCAACTCGCTCTGCGCTAAATGAACCAGTTAAAATTCCGTTTTCCATTGGGCTGTAAACGATTACCCCAGCGTTATGTTCTTGACACCAAGGCAATTCATTTGCCCCGGCCTTTCGAGTAATAACTGAAAAATGTGGTTGCAAAGTTTCAACGTGATGGATTTTTTCAGCGCGATCTAACAACTCTGGGTTGTGGTTTGATAAACCAATCGCCCTGATTTTGCCTTTGTTTTTAAGCTCAACCAAGGTGTTCCACTCATCTTCTAAGGGCACATCTTCACTAGGCCAGTGCACCTGCATCAGGTCGATTCTTTCCACCCCAAGATTTCTCAAAGAAGCATCTACTTCGGCTTCGATACTGTCTTTTCTGCCAATACTTTTTGGTTGCTCTTTAGGTTTCGTTGGGTCACCTACGCGGCCACACTTAGTAAAAACTAACGGGCGATCATTTTCTGAAAAATCTTTTAAGGCTCTTCCTACAACTTTTTCAGAATGTCCTAATCCATAAACGGCTGCGGTATCAATCCAATTAATACCGCTCTCAACCGCAGCACGTATTGCCGCAATTGAATCAGCATCATCTTGATCGCCCCAACCGGCAAACCATTCACCACCACCAATTGCCCAGGCACCTAAGCCGAGTGTGGTGATTTGCATTCCGGTTTGACCAAGTGGTCTAGTTGGCAACATTTATAAAACTCCGTATGTTGCAAATGCTTCAGTTGCGCTCATACCTTTTTCAATTGCATCGCGAACTGTATTTTCAGTGCTAGCTTTTTCTAAAGATTTTTCAATAACTTCAGATTCGATATCTTGCGGAATAATTAACACTCCATCCATATCACCAAAAACGATATCTCCAGGCTTGACTTCAACCTGTCCAATTTTTACCGGAACTCTAAATTCTTTTACCGCGGCTCTTGGCCCAGAATCTTGTGCGTATTTTCCTCTACTAAAAATCGGAAAATTCATTTCTAACATTTGTGGGGTATCTCTATGAAACCCATCAACTACTGCCCCAACGCATCCGCGTAATTTTGCAGTGGCTGTCATGATTTCACCCCAAGCAGCGCAAGGCACTTGTGCACCGCGTGCTAAATAAATTTCGTTTGATTCAAGTTGATCGAGCGCTTCGGTTAATAATCCAAATGGCTTCACTTGAAATCCCGAAACATCTTCAACCACAACTGGCATCGCACGGCCCACTACTCGCATATTTTCTTTCAAAGGTTGTATTTCAAAAGGCAAGAACTGTTTCATATATCCCATTTGATCCAAGATGTCCCCGATCACTGGGGTGTAAAGCTTCTCTTTAATCAGAGCAAAAACTTCAGAATCTTTCGCCTTATTTGATGACACTATGTCCCTTTCGAATTTGACCTGGCAACTTGAAGAAAACACTACTCTCGGGGATTTTTGAGACTGCTTTCATAGGGGTTATTTGAACCGCCCCAGAAACCCCATCTGTACCAGTTGAAACTGGTCTATAAATTACAGTCCGATAACTTTTGGCCTGAAAACTTGGGCTCAGAACCCTATACGACTAGTCTTGCCAGAGAAATCCGTACTAATTCTCACAGAAGGAGAATGAATGTTTTCAACACGGAAAATCGCAGGTCTATCGCTAGCAGTAGCGATTGCACTTGCAGGTTGTTCAAGCGCTGGAGATAGCGCTGACGAAACAACCGATTCAGGCAGTTCATCAGGAAGTTCTTCAGCAGCGCCATCAGGCGAAGTTGAAGTTTTTTCATGGTGGGCAAGTGGTGGCGAAGCTGAAGGCTTAGCAGCACTTGTTGGAGCTTTCGAAGAGCAATGCCCAGATGTTGAATTTGTCAACGCAACCGTTGCCGGTGGCGCTGGTTTCAACGCAAAGGCTGTTCTTGTTAGCCGCCTAGAATCTGGTCAACCACCGGATTCTTTCCAAGCACACGCTGGTAAAGAATTACTTAGCTACATCGAAGCTGGACAGCTAGAACCAATTAACTTCATTTATGAAGAAGCTGGTCTCTATGATGCTTTCCCAGCCGATTTGATCGAACAAGTGACTTACACTGACGGAAACATTTACTCCGTTCCAGTTAACATTCACCGTTCCAACTTGATTTGGTGGAATCCAAAGACTGCAGAAGCACTTGGAATTACCCCTCCAACCACAATGGACGAATTGTTCACTGCTCTTGACATTGTCAAGGACGCTGGCGCAACTGGATTAGCACTTGCAACTGCATGGGCACAAGTTCACTTGCTAGAGAGCGTATTGTTGTCAACCCTCGGTGTCGAGGATTACAACAAGTTGCACATCAAGGGTGAAGGTGAAGCAATCTGGGCAAGCGCCAAGACAACCGAAGCGCTAGAGGCCTATGCAAGATTGCTTACTTATGCAAATGAAGATGCAGACGCAATTGACTGGGCACCTGCTGCACAGTTAGTGCTAGACGGTAATGCTGGCTTCACCGTTATGGGTGACTGGTCCGATGCACAATTCCTATCTCAGGGTCTAACCCCGAATGTGGATTACGCATGGGCACCATTCCCAGGTACCGCTGGCGTTTACATGTGGCTATCTGACTCCTTCACACTTGCAAAGAATGCTCCAAATGCGGATGCATCAATTTGCTGGTTAAAGGCTGCAGGTTCACAAGCTGGACAAGATGCCTTCAATCCAAAGAAGGGCTCAATTCCAGCACGCACTGACTCAGATGAAGCTTTGTACGGTGAATACCTACAAACCGCTTTGGCTGACTGGAAGACTGACAAACTAGCTGGTTCATTTGCACACGGTGCAGTTGCAACCAACGCTGCTCAGTCAGAACTCCAAGCAGTTGTGTCTGAATTCAAGGCAAACGGTGCAACCGATATCGCAGGCTTCCAAACTAAATTGGCAGCTGCCGCGTTAGCGGAATAACACCAAAACACAAGTAATCGGCCTTTAAGGCTGAAGACCTTCTGATGGACACCCTAAGTGTTCATCAGAAGGTCACTTGTTTTAGATTTACCTCTACACCACTCATATTCAAGGGGGAACTTCTTGAGCGTTAAACCAAAGGCCTTAAAACGCAAAAAACTCCCGCACTGGCTACCAGGTTTATTGATATTACTTCCATCTATTGGTTTAATTTTTTACTTCGTTTACGTTTTACTATTTAGAAACTTTTTACTCTCTTTAACAAATCGCAAAGGTATTAATTCAACTGGTGAGCCAATTGGCTTAGCAAATTATGGCGAGTTAATTATTGAAGATCGCTTTCAAAACTCGATGCAAAATCTTTTAATCTTTACTGTCGCATTTATTGGTGGCACCATGCTCATCGGTTTGATCATGGCAGTGCTACTAGAGCGCGGTATTAAGGGTGAAGGTTTCTTCCGCTCGGCATTTATTTTTCCAATGGCACTTTCATTTATTGCTTCAGGTTTAGTTTGGGGCTTCTTAATGAACCCAAATGTCGACGAAAACGCTGGTGGTTTGAACTGGCTACTTAAAACAGTTGGGCTTGGTGCTTTACAAAACCCTTGGTGGCAAACAAATACTTGGGGTATGTCAGCTTTAGCTTTACCTGCAATTTGGATGTTCTCTGGCTACATCATGGCTTTATTCTTAGCGGGCTTTAGAGGTATCCCAGATGATGTTAGAGAAGCCGCTCGCATCGATGGTGCAAACGAATTTCAAATCTACACAAAAGTTCTTTTCCCTCTGCTTGGCCCAGCCGCCTTATCAGCACTAGTAATTCTTGGTCATATCTCGGTAAAAGTATTCGACCTTGTGGTTGCCGTTTCATTCAAGCAATACCGCACCGAAACCCCCGCGGTTTATATGTGGGTAACAACTTTTGATGCCACCAACTTTGGTAAGGGCGCTGCCATCGCTTCTATCTTGCTTATCGTCACCGCCATCATCGTCGTCCCCTACTTAGTTAGCGTCTATAAAGGAGAGAATAGAAAATGACCCTCACTGTAAACGCTCCTAAAAGAAAGATGACAGCAAAAGAAATATTTTTTAAGATTCTTCATTACGCAGCCCTAGTTGCCTTGCTCGCATTTATCTTGATGCCTATTTATGTAATGTTTGCCGGTTCTTTCAAGCCAATGGAAGAAATGATCCCATCTCGAACGTTCTTTTTACCAACCAACCTTTTATTCTCTGACTGCGGTAACACCGGCGGAAACTTCACCAATAACTTTCAAAACGGTGGCTGTAACTGGGTATTTGCCTGGGGAGTTCTCTCTGAAACGATGTGGCGCACCTTCACCATCGTTATCCAATCAACCCTTATCTCAGCCTTCTTAGGCTCTATTAATGGCTTCATCCTCGCCAGATGGAAGTTCCCTTACTCAAACCTCGTCTTCACCCTATTTCTTTTCGGTATGTTCATCCCTTACCAGGCAATCATGATTCCTTTGGTTCAAATCTTTGTTGGCACTGGCCTTAACCGAACTATCTACGCCCTAGTCATCTCTCACATCATCTATGGCATACCCATAGTCACCCTGATCTTTAGAAACTTCTATGCCCAAATCCCCAACGAGCTCATCGAAGCCGCCCGTGTGGATGGCGCCGGCATGTTTACTACCTATTTCCGAATCATTCTTCCGCTCTCATGGCCTGCCTTCATCGTGGTTCTTATCTGGCAATTCACCTCAG
>CAZXCT010000070.1:3530-6447 GCA_964639395.1 uncultured Bifidobacterium sp. | reverse complement strand
CCTAATACCGGAATTTTGTATGGTTTCATCTTTTCAACTAAATCTGCAATCACACTCCAGTCTGCTTCACCTGAATACATTTGACTGGCAGTCCTTCCGTGCAGGGCTACCCAGGCAACCCCTGCTTCTGCAGCTGCTTGTGAGGCTGTCAAGTAAGTCTTGTGCGCTTCGTCTATTCCGATGCGCATTTTTACTGAGATAGGAACTTTCTTAACGCCCAGCTGGTCAGTTACTCGATTTGCCGTATTAACAGCAGTGCTAATAATTTCTGAAAATAAATCTTGCTTCCAAGGAAGCGCGGCCCCGCCACCTTTGCGAGTGACTTTTGGAACCGGACAACCCATATTTATATCAATATGGTCAGCCCTATTTTCTTCGATTAAAAGCTTTACCGCCTCGCCCATAATTTTTGGGTCTACCCCATAAAGTTGAATACTTTTTATTTTTTCATCTGGATCTGGCGTAACCATGCGAATGGTTTGCGGATTGCGATGGATTAGTGCGCGAGTAGTAACCATTTCACTCACATACAGGCCCGCACCAAACTCTCGACATAACTTTCTAAAGGCTTGATTCGTTATTCCTGCCATAGGAGCCAAAACCACAGGAGGAGAGACTTCAAACCGCTCTGTGACTATTGGTCTGGAGGTTATAGCTTCAAGTGATTTTGTAACCATTGCTGCAATTCAACTATGGGAACTCTAACTTGCTCCATTGAGTCCCGATCTCGGATTGTAACTGCCCTATCCTCTAGCGATTCGAAGTCAACTGTGAGCGCATAAGGCACTCCAATTTCGTCTGCTCTTCTATAGCGACGGCCAATTGCCCCAGCATCATCAAAATCTACTGCAAAATTTGCTCTTAAATCTGCGGCAATTTGTTTAGCAAGTGGACTTAAATTTTCGTTTCTACTTAGTGGTAAGACTGCAACTTTAATCGGTGCCAATCTGTGATCTAGGCGTAGCACACTTCGTTTATCGACACCGCCTTTAGAGTTTGGTGCTTCGTCTTCGTCATAAGCATCAAGCAAGAAAGCTAATAACGCTCGGGTAAGCCCAGCCGAGGGTTCAATTACATAAGGAATCCAACGTGCCTCTGTTTCTTGCTCAAAATAAGAAAGATCTGTACCACTGTGTTCTGAATGAGTCTTAAGATCAAAATCTGTTCGATTTGCCACACCTTCTAACTCAGCCCATTCGCCAGCCCCAAATTCAAATTTATACTCAATATCTACTGTTCTTTTAGAATAATGTGAAAGCTTATCTTTTGGATGTTCATAGCGTCTAAGATTTTCTTTTTTGATTCCTAGGTCTAAATACCAATTCCATCTTTCTTCTAACCAGTACTCATGCCAAGTTTCGTCTGTTCCTGGTTTTACAAAAAATTCCATTTCCATTTGTTCAAATTCACGTGTTCTAAAAATAAAATTGCCTGGAGTTATTTCGTTTCTGAATGCTTTACCTACTTGCGCAATCCCGAATGGCGGTTTCTTTCTAGAGGAAGTCATAACATTTGCAAAGTTTACAAATATCCCTTGGGCTGTTTCGGGGCGTAAATAATGCTTTGTTCCACCATCTTCCGTAACACCAATTTGAGTTGTAAGCATTCCATTAAACATTCGAGGCTCTGTAAATTGACCACGCACCCCACAATTACTGCATGCTAAATCTGCAAGTGAGTTTTTTGGCTCACTGCCATGCTTTAATTGGTAGGCCTCGATTAATTGATCTGCTCTAAAACGTTTATGACAACCCTTACATTCAGTCAAAGGGTCAACAAATGCCTCTTCATGACCACTCGCTTGCCACACCTGTGGAGCCAAAATTATGGATGAATCTAAACCAACTACATCTTCACGCAGTTGCACCATCGATCGCCACCAAGCTGCTTTTATATTCTCTTTTAAAGCAACACCTAGTGGCCCGTAATCCCAGGCAGAGCGCGCACCACCATAAATCTCACTAGATTGATAAACAAAACCTCTTCGTTTTGCAAGATTTACCACGGCATCTATGCGGGGTTGGGTCAACATTTACTCCTTGGATCCCTCATAGCGTAGCGGTGAGCGCACCGCATTCTTTTTTTTGTCCAATAGTATTTTTCTAGCACGCTAGAATGGGATTTATGGAATTCTCAAGAAAATGGCTAGAAACTGTTTCAGTCCCGCTATTGACGCGGCTACATTCGATGCCGAGGTGGATTTTTCCGTTTTTTACCGCAGCATTACTGCTGATGGGGCTTTTCATCGCTGGGCCAATCGGAGCCTTCTTCTTGGCTGCCTTACTGGTTCTGCTGGGATGGCTACTTTTTCTCTCCTGGCCTTTAATCGCCACTGGGTCACGACTTCTACGGGTAATCGCATTAGCCCTTCTGCTCTCAGCATTTTGGATTCAGCTTAATTCTTGACCCCGCTGTTGGGCTCACTATTGATAATGATTATCATTAGTGACAACAACAGGAGTTCTCATGAAAAAAAGTTTGACAGTTTTCTTCTCACTTTTGGCATTGGGCTTAGCCGCCTGCACCGCTAGTGAAACCGCCCCAAATACCAGCGCGGCACCTTCCGCACCTGCTGCAGAAAGTGAAGTTACAAAATTAAAAGTTCTAGCTAGTTTTTATCCTTTAGCTTACGTAGCTGAACAAATCTTGGGCGATATTGCCGAAGTTACAACAGTTGCTGCTGGATCTACCGATCCGCACGATTTAGAGCTAACTCCATCGCAAGTCACTGCAATTGTTTCAAGCGATTTTGCAATCTACATACCAGAGTTTATGCCTGCCTTTGATGCTTCATTAAGCGATTTGAGTTCAGAGCAACTTATTGATGCCACTGTTGGACTGACATTGCTAGCAGGCACCCATGATGATCATGGACATGAAGAGGAAGAAGATGATCATGGACATGAAGAAGAATCAG
>CAZXCT010000070.1:0-3430 GCA_964639395.1 uncultured Bifidobacterium sp. | reverse complement strand
GATGATCATGGACATGAAGAGGAAGAAGATGATCATGGACATGAAGAAGAATCAGAAAATGATCCACACGTTTGGCTCAATCCACTCAATATGATTGCAATGGGTTCAAATATTGTTAATCAGGTTTCAAAAGTTTATCCAGATTTATCTCAACAGCTATCTGATAACTTAGCTGAATTTACTTTACAAATGAATGAACTCGACAGTTCATTTAAATCTGCATTAGTCGATTGTGAAGTAAATACTTTGCTTGTATCACACGAAGCATTTGGATATTTAGCAAATCGTTATGGATTTGAGCAAACTGGACTATCTGGTTTATCCCCAGAAGCAGAGCCAAGCCCGGCTCGATTAGCTGAGCTAGTAAAAGTAGCTAAAGAAGTTAGCGCTACCACTATCTATTATGAAACCACTATTGATCCAAAGGTAGCTCTTACTTTAGCCGCAGAGGTTGGACTAACTACTGCTGTTTTAGATCCGATTGAAATTAAACCTGCACAAGGTGACTACCGTTATGCTATGGAAGAGAACTTAAAGGCATTGACTTTAGGACAGGGCTGCAAACCATAATTCAATTAAAGCAAATATGTGTAGATCTAGCTGGCCAGCGGATAATTGACCAACTGGATCTACCCATTAAGCCTGCAGAATTTACCGCATTATTGGGCGCAAATGGTAGCGGTAAAACCACGCTCTTGCGAGCACTTTTAGGGTTAATCCCAATAGCCCACGGCTCAATAACGATTAATGCTAAAAAAATTTCGTATGTTCCGCAACGAATGCCAGCGGTAAGTGGCATCCCGATATCTGTAGCCGAATCTGTAGCCACTGGTTTACTCGATGGAAGTATTACGCTGTTTAAAAAAACTGCAACAAAACAACGGGTAGCAGAAGTATTGCAGCGGTTAGACATTTTACATTTATCAAAAAAATCTTTGGGGCAACTTTCAGGTGGTCAATTAAGAAAGGTAATGATTGCAAAAGCGCTAGTTGCTAATCCAGATTTATTACTTTTAGATGAACCAACTTCGGGTTTAGACCAAAATAGTCAAATTTTATTAATTCAAACCTTAGCTAAATTAAAAGAGCAGGGTGTAACAATAATTTTAGTAACTCATGAAATCGGTATTTTTACTAAGTTAGTTGATTTAGCGGTTGTTCTAGATTCTAGCCAATCAAATAACACTTCATATATTGGTAAATTGCCAATACCACTTTTTTTAGGGCCTGAATCTCATCATTCAGAAGAATTAAAAACTAAAATAGATGAGTCTGTGTTGGGGTTAAATTCATAATGCTTGAAATATTTGAATATGAATTTGCACAAAGAGCAATAATTGCAAGTTTGTTAATTGGATTAATAGCACCACTAGTCGGAACGTATCTGGTACAACGCCGTTTGGCGTTACTAGGTGATGGCGCAGGGCACGTTGCATTAACCGGTGTCGGTTTAGCAATTTTGTTTGGTTGGGCACCAATTCCGTTAGCTTTAATAACTGCCACTTTAGGTACCGTTTTAATTGAATTAATTAGAGATCGCTCACGTGCAGCTGGCGATTTAGCTTTAGCCCTGGTCTTTTATGGCGGGCTAGCGGGCGGAGTATTTTTTGCTTCACTTTCACCAGGAGGTACCAGTGCAGCATTAAGTTCATATTTATTCGGCTCATTAACAACTTCTTCGCGCCAAGATTTATATGCTTTAGTTGCAATTGGATTGATAATTCTGACAACAATTTTGCTATGGGGTCAAAATATTTTTGCGGTAGGAATAGATAGTGAAATTGCTAAGGTGCAAGGAATCCCAGTAAAAATTGCTGCAATGTTATTGGCTGTGTTATCTGCACTAACGGTAGTTGTGGGCATGAGAGTTGTGGGATTGCTATTAGTAAGCGCGATTATGATTATTCCGGTGGCAGCAGCCCAACAGGTTACAAATTCATTTAAATCGACCATGATTCTTAGTTCTTTACTTGGCTTAACATCAAGCCTGACTGGTTTATTAGCCTCTTTCTTCTTCGATATTCCGCCCGGGCCAACTATTGTTATGATTTCTTTAGCACTATTTGCGATCATGGCAATCTCGGCATCGCCATTTAAGCGAAAGGCACGGCCCAGCGCTCCTGCCCATAACCACTAAGGATGTGCTCAGGATGAAATCAGTTGTAACTCGATCAACCAAACAAAAAACAATCGTGCAAGCAATTTTAGCTAAATTAGAAAAATTTCAGTCTGCCCAAGAGATTCACTCTTTAATAACCAAAAGTGGTGAAAAGGTTGGCTTGGCTACGGTCTATCGCACTTTGCAAAATATGGCTGACGCAGGAAGCGTTGATGTAGTAGCAGGGCCGGAGGGTGAATCACTTTACAAGGCATGTAGCACTGAGCATCACCATCATTTGCTCTGTACTAAGTGTGGTAAAACTACCGAGTTCAATTCACCTGAGATAGAAAAGCTTGCTGAACAAATTGCTAAAAAATATAAGTACTCTAAGACAAATCATACAATTGAAATTTCTGGACACTGCAAAGATTGCGCATAAATATTTTGAATAATGATGTAATTATTTCACAGTTGATTAAATCTAATCAATCTCAGTGGACAACAGACATTGTAAAAAATCTAGAAGATTCTGAGCCATGGTTTATGGCTGCTGATCCAAATCATCGTGCCTGGCTAACTTTGATAACTCAAAGAGGTATTAATGCTTTTGCAGATTGGCTTGAAAAAATACCGAATCATTTTTCAACTGCATCTTTTTTTGAAAATGAGGCACCGCGCGACCTAGCACTATCCGTAAGCTTTGAGCAAATTGTTTCTGTGACACAAAAAATATTTACTTATGTTGAAAACCAATTACTAGCAATATTGCCAAAAGAACAAAAGTTAGATGTACAAGTACAGTTACTTAGATTTTCAAGAGACGTAGCATTTGCTACTGCACTTGCTTATGCGCGAGCAGCCGAGGCAAGAAGTGGTTGGGATGCACGACTAGAGGCAAAAATAATTGATGCTTTAGTAGACCAAGAAATATCGAGTGAAATTCGAATGAATGCTGCTGGGCTGGGTTGGGCAGAATCAACAAATATATTTGCTTTAGTCGGAAGAAAACCTCTTAAAGATTCTGCCTTAGCCGTTGCAGAGATTCATAGAGCCGCAAGTAATCAAAACCTATTAGCAATTAGTGGGGTTCGAGGTGAAATGCTTATTGCATTAATTGCAAACTCTGAAAATGTTGAGAGCATAGCTAGATATTTTTCGCCAAGATTTGGTGCGGGAGTCGTTGTATATGGATCGCTAGTACAAAGTTTTGATAAGGCGTTTCAATCAACTCGCGAAGCGATTGCAGGATATGGCGTGAAATCTGCCGCAGTTGAAAATTCAAGGGTGGTAGCAGCAGCTGATTTACTTGCTGAGCGTGCGATTAATTCA
>CAZXCT010000069.1:0-6468 GCA_964639395.1 uncultured Bifidobacterium sp. | reverse complement strand
CATCAGCTGCACAAGTCCAAGCCCTCGATTACGCAGCGGACGCCACAGCCCCGAATCCAACCCGTAACCCAGAAATCCACTAGCAATCACCGCCAGCGGTATCGCTAACCAAATAGGTAATTCAAATGTGACGGCTAGCAGTAATGCCATAATTGCGCCAAAGGTAACAATTTCTGCGTGAGCAAAGTTTGATAAGCCAGTTGTTCCATAAACTAATGACAAACCAATTGCTGCAAGTGCCAGCATTAGGCCAAAGTTAAGCCCATAGACAGTTCTAGCAACTAGCTGGTCAAAAATGCTAGTTGTGGTTCTCTCGCTTTGACCAATAAAAAAGTTTTTTGTCACTCTTCCTGATTTTCCTACGGTAACGGTTTGTGTGGCCTCACCATCTACCACTGCCACACCACTTGGCAATGTGCTTTCATCTAGAAATACGTCGTAGTCGCCTTGCGTAGGTACGCCAATCCTCCACTTACCATCGGCATCAGTTTTTATCTCTGCGCTATACCCATTACCAGAAACCGTAACTAGCACATCCGAAATTGGTTCGCCTTCAAATTGGACGTTCCCTGAAACTCTAAATTCATATTCACTGCCGACTTCATTTGCAAGTGCCGGATTTAATAATCCCAAAACACCGGAAAGTGCAACAATTAATCCTGCGGCGGCTAACTTCACGTATCGTAAGGAGGATTGCTGAGCAGCAGAAATCACACAACCTCCATTTATTTCGATTTAAAGTACACGATGAACCTATCTCATTATGCCGAGAAGCCCCAATTTTGTGAAATATTTCTTATTTTTACTTGAAATCTATTTTTTGGTGCTGGTAACTACCCAGCGTCCGTCATCTTGGCGGCCAACTGACCACAGGCGCCATCAATATCGCTGCCACGGGTATCTCTAACCGTAACTGCGATATCTGCGTTTTCAAGGGTTTCTACAAATTCACGTTGGGCTTTTTCACTAGCGGCAGTCCACTTTGACCCGGGGGTTGGATTTAGTGGAATTAAATTTACATGTACCGCCCGCCCCTTTAATCGCTTTGCTAGCAGTGCTGCGCGATGTTTCTGATCGTTGATGTCTTTAATTAATGCATACTCAATTGAAACTCTGCGCTTTACGGTATCGGAATAGTCCCAAACTGCTTTTAGTACTTCACTAATTGGATACTTTTTGTTTAGCGGGACTAACTCATTTCTTAGTTCATCATCTGGTGCATGCAAACTTAAAGCTAAGCGCAAAGGTAAGCCAACTTCGGCTAATTCGTAAATTTTAGGGATCAATCCCACGGTAGATACCGTGATATTTCTCGCAGAAATTCCTAATCCGGCTGGTGCGGGTTGGGTAATTCTTTTGATCGCAGTAACAACCGCATTAAAGTTGGCCAGCGGTTCACCCATCCCCATAAAAACTATATTTGAAAGTCTTGCCTCTTTATTTGGTAAAAATCCTCGGTCGGCAAATCTAGCTGATGCTTGCACCTGCGCCACTATCTCTGCGGCACTCAAATTTCTTTTTAGTCCGCCTTGTCCAGTCGCACAAAAGGGACACGCCATTCCGCACCCTACTTGTGAGGATATGCAAACGGTAGTGCGATTTGGATATTGCATCAAAACGCTTTCAACCAATTTTTCATCGTATAACTTCCAAAGTGTTTTTACAGTTTCACCTTGATCGGTTGAAAGTTCTTTTAGTTTAGTTATTAAATCTGGTGTTAGCTTTTGTTTTATCTGATCGCGTTCACTCTCAGGTAGATCTGTCCACTCTCGGGCATCATCAGATAATCTTGAAAACCACTGTCTACTTACTTGATCTGCGCGAAAGGCTGGGATTCCTAATTCAACTGCACGAGCTTTTCTTTCGGCTTCGTCTAGATCTGCAATATGAATTGGTGGCTTTTTACTCATGCAAAACCCAAGAAAACACCAAACAGTATCCACGCGGCGAGAGAATTAAAGGCTAAAGAATCTAATCGATCCATCATTCCGCCATGCCCTGGCAAAGACTTAGCAAAATCTTTAATCCCTAAATCGCGCTTTATTGCACTCTCGAAAAAATCACCTATCGTGCCAATTACTGCCAAACTAATACCTAAAATTAAACCTTGCTCACTTGAAATTCCGAACCATAATGGAATAACAAAAATACCGAACAAACCCGCAAACAAGATCGAACCAGCTAGTCCCTGCCAAGATTTTCTAGGTGAAAGCTTAGGCAGAATTGGATGTTTACCAATTAGCGAACCAACTAGATAACCACCAGTGTCACTTAAGGCAGTTAACAAAATAAAGGATGCAACTTGATAAGCCCCTGACTCTGCTCTTAACATCAACATTGCAACGCCGCCAAAACCACCAAGATAAATTAAAACAAATGCGCTAGCAGTTGCGTCTTGATAAAAGCCGTCTGTGCCGCTGAACAATCGCAAAACAAATGCGCTAATCATTGCTATGCCAAGTGCGGCTACTAGTCCATTCGCACCAAAGCCTAAGGCTGCCGTCAAGATCGCCGCTAAAGCAAATGAGACAAACCAATAAGAAATTGTGATATTTTTTCTAGCTTTTAAAGTTGTGATTAGTTCGTAGGCGCCTAAATTTAATGCTATCAGCGCAACAAAAAAGAACATTTCTTTAATAAATGTTAATGAGGCAAAAACTAACAATAAAAGTGTCAAACCAACGGCAATTGCCGACGGCAGGTGTCTTTTGGAGTTAACCTCGGGTTGGTCTGACATTTAGACCTCGAGTAGTTCGGCTTCCTTGTGTTTTAACAATTCATCAATCTGCGCTTCATGCTTTTTAGTGTTTTCATCCAAAGTTTTTTCAGCTCGCTTCACATCATCTTCACCGACATCTTTTTTCATCTTTTCTAAAGTCTCTTTGGCATGTCTTCTTATGTTTCTAATTGAAATCTTAGAATCTTCTGCCTTAGTTTTAGCCGATTTTATATATTCTTTTCGGCGCTCTTCGGTCAACTGTGGCAACGGAACTCTAATTACGTTTCCGTCATTACTAGGGGTGACACCTAAATCACTATCTTGAATTGCTTTTTCTATTGCTGCCATCGCACCTTTATCAAATGGAGTTATAAGAACCATTCTGGCTTCTGGGATTTGTATAGATGCCATTTGATTCAAAGGGGTGTAGGTGCCGTAATAATCTGCATTTATTTTGTTAAACATCGCAGGATTAGCTCGACCGGTTCTTATGGTGGCAAAATCCTCTTTAGCAACCTCTAATGCTTTGTCCATTTTGCCTTGCGCTTCTTTTAGCACCTGGTCAATCATTTTTATGCTCCCTGAATAATGGTGCCGATTTTTTCACCATTGATTGCTTTTTTTATGTTTCCATTTTCAAGTAAGTTGAACACTAAAATCGGAAGATTATTATCTCGGCAAAGGCTGATCGCTGTTGCATCGGCAACTTTTAGACCCTTCTGTAATACCTCATCGTAAGTTAATTTTTCATACTTTTCTGCTGCTGGATTCGTCCTTGGGTCTGCTGAATAAACTCCATCTACACCCTTTGCCATCAACACCACTTCAGCGCCAATTTCTAATGCTCTTTGCGCGGCAGTGGTATCAGTTGAAAAGAATGGCACACCTAAGCCGGCTCCAAAAATAACGACGCGACCCTTTTCTAAATGTCGCTCGGCCCGACGGGGAATATACGCTTCGGCAACTTGCCCCATTGTTATGGCAGTTTGCACTCTTGTATCGATTTCAATTTTTTCTAAAAAGTCTTGTAAAGCTAAGCAGTTCATTACGGTGCCAAGCATTCCGATGTAGTCGGCTCGTGCTCTATCCATTCCGCGTTCAGATAATTGCGCTCCACGAAAGTAGTTGCCGCCGCCAATGACAACAGCAACTTGAGTTCCGTTTTTTACGACATTGGCAATTTGCTGCGCAATGTCTGCAACCACATCCGGATCAACTCCTAATCCCCCTCCGCCAGCGAATGCTTCGCCCGAGAGTTTTAAGAGCACCCGTTTGTAGGCTGCTTTACTCATCTACGCCTGACCCACCTTGTATCTGGCAAAACCCTTAACATTTACTTTATTCTCTTCTAGCAAATTCTTTATGGTTTTCTTATTATCTCTTACCCAAGCCTGCTCAACTAAGCAGAAATCCTTGAAATATGAGCCAACTCGGCCTTCCACAATCTTGGCGATAGCAGCCTCTGGCTTGCCTTCTTCTTTTGCCGTTTGCTCTGCCACTCGTTTTTCAGTCTCAATTACTTCACTCGGAACCTGCTCACGAGATAAATAAAGTGGAGCCATTGCCGCTACTTGTTGCGCTAAGTCTTTTGCTACAGCTTCGTTTGCAGTATCAAGTTGCACAATTGCGCCTACCCCAGCTGGTAATGCTGGATCTGGTTTGTGAAGGTACGCATGCACGTATCCACCTTCCATTCGAGAAAACTTCTTTATCTCAACTTTTTCGCCCATCACTGCATTTGCTTCGTCTAATGCCTGTTGCACTGATTTGCCTGCTTCTAGCTCACTTGATAACAGTGCAGCTACGTCCGCTGGATTTGAATCTAAAATATGTTTTGCGACCCTATCTGCTAGCGCGATAAAATCTGGAGTCTTTGCCACAAAGTCAGTTTCACAATTTACTTCAACTAGCGCACCCTTCGAATTATCTTCGACGATTCCTGCAACTAATCCGCTTGAAGCAACGCGGCCTTCTCTTTTATTGACGTCCTTAGCGCCCTTCACACGTAATAACTCGATAGCAGCATTAAAGTCGCCATCAGTTTCATCTAATGCTTTTTTACAATCCATCATTCCAGCGCCAGTGGCCTCACGTAGATTCTTAACATCTACCGCGGTGTAATTAGCCATTATTTACTTTTCCTTTTCATCAAAAGTGCCGAGATTTCTCTCGGCACTTAAACGGACAACGATATTAAACTTGCTCAGTTGGTGCTTCGGTTGAAGTTGTTCCTGCCAGCAATTCCTTTTCCCACTCGGCGAGTGGTTCAGCTACGGGCGTATCGGCATTTGCATTACGTGATGATCTAGCCATCAAGCCTTCTGCAGTTGCATCTGCAATTACGCGAGTCAATAATCCAATTGCTCGAATTGCGTCATCGTTACCTGGAATCGGAAAGTCAACTTCATCTGGATCGCAATTAGTATCCAAAATTGCTACTACTGGGATTCCTAGTTTGCGAGCTTCATCAACTGCGATTTGTTCTTTCTTTGTGTCAACTACCCAAAGCACGTTTGGTAGTTTGTGCATCTCGCGCACCCCGCCCAATATTCTTTCAAGCTTTTCTTTTTCACGACGCATCATTAAAAGTTCTTTTTTGGTATAGCCGCTACTGGTGTCGTCAAAGCTAATTGCTTCTAATTCTTTTAGACGTGTTAAACGTTTTTGGATTGTTCCAAAGTTGGTTAACATTCCGCCCAACCAACGCTCGGTAACAAATGGCATTCCCACTCGACGAGCTTGTTGTTGAATTGGTTCGTGTGCTTGACGCTTGGTACCAACAAACATAATGGTGCCACCGCGAGCAACGGTTTCTTTTACGTATTCATATGCACGATCGATGAAAGTTAAAGATTGATTTAGATCAATCACATAAATTCCATTGCGTTCGGTCATAATGAATCGCTTCATTTTTGGATTCCAACGACGGGTCTGATGCCCGAAATGAACGCCAGATTCAAGTAACTGACGCATTGTTACAACGGCCATAGCCGCACTCCTTTATTGCAGCCGTAGCTGCGCTCGGTTAAAAACGAAAACCTTTTGGTCTTCATTCCTGACATTCGCCGATTGTGAGCGCTGCCTATACATGTATATATATAGTCAGACCTAGCCCGCAATGGTCTGGCTAACCAGAGACCGAATGTGCGAAGTCATCAATCCAAGGATTAATGCTGAGCCCAATGCTATAAGAGCCCTATAAACACTTATCCCCAAGCCCTGATTATTAACAAATCAACTAACTAACTCCCAGAAAACTCTCAAAGCAATTTAAATAGACAAATGATCGAATTAATCTTTTTACCAATCCAAGATCCTTGGGTGCCACCAATTCAACCCATGATCATCGAGCGCTACTTCGAGCCCCCTCCCACCCCTTATTCCGCTGGCAATCGAGGTGTTGACATCAAAACCCAACCACAAACTCCAATCAAGGCGCCGCAAGATGGCGTAGTCCATTTCTCAGGCAAGGTCGCCAATATTGGCACAGTTTCAATTAATCACAACAATCTCAAGACCACCTTCACCCCAATAGATCCAATCGTCAAAACAGGCCAAGCTGTAAAAAGAAATCAAATCATCGGCTATGTGTCAAATACTGGATCTCACTGCAAACCACATACTTGTTTACATTGGGGCTTAATAGAGCAGAAAAAATATTTAAACCCGCTGCAACTACTAAATAATGCTAAAGCTCGACTACTTCCAATATTTAATTAACTTATGCTCTGGGGTGGGCTTGCTCAAAG
>CAZXCT010000068.1:3802-6470 GCA_964639395.1 uncultured Bifidobacterium sp. | reverse complement strand
ACCAACCTTGTGGCGTTTGGATCTGGATATCTTTGAATTGAATTAGCAGCGCGATTGATAGCTTCGATAATTTTTGGGTGAGGCGCGTAAGGGTTTTCATTGCTAGAAATTTTGAAAACTTCTAAACCGGTTCTCGGCTTGGGGGTTTGCCCAGCCTTATAGGAAGGAAGGCTTTCAAGGTCGGCTCGCATTTTAGGGAAAGTCATAAAGGTTAGATTAGGCGTTAACCATGGACTAGTCTCGTTTAAGTATTTTTCAAGGAGAAATTAAGTGAAACTTAAAAGCTCGATAGCGCCTCTGCTTGCGGCATTTGGCTTTTTTGTGACTTTGACTGTTTGGGGATTTGCCTCACCTCCGGGCTCGGCACCGGATGATGACTTTCACTTGCCCTCAATTTGGTGCGCAAATGGATTTGTTGAAGGTTTATGTGACCCGGAATTTGAAGGAGATGGCTTTGGTCAAACTCCTGAACCACTTGCGCCGGTAGCAATTTGTTTTGCATTTAAATCAGATGTGAGCGCTGCTTGCCAAGCACAAATGTTTGATTGGAACGACAAAACTTTGCGTGGGTCAAGGACCAACGAAAATGGACGCTTTCCAAATGGTTTTTATCGGACTATGCATTCATTGATTGGTGAAAACACCCTTCTCTCAGCTATGGGTATGAGGGTGTTTAATTCAGCGTTAGCAGTAATTGTTTTCTTTTTATCATTTTTAGTTGTTAGAAATAATTTAAAGACACCACTCGTTATGGCTTGGTTGGGTTCAACGATCCCATTAGCGTTATTTACAATCCCTTCAACTAATCCAAGTTCTTGGACCATTATTGGTCTCGGGAGTTACTGGGCGGTGTTGATTGCCTTTTTACAAGAGACTGATAAGCGAAGGAAAATATTTGCAGGGCTCCTGTTGGTATTTACTGCGTGGATAGCTTTAACCTCGAGGTCTGAGGCTGGTCCTTACTTAATTGTTATTACTGCAACAATTTTAATTTTTTTGCAATCTTGGAAAAATATTTTGAATTCCTGGAAGTCGCTAATTCTACCAGCGCTAATAATGTTAGTCAGTTTTTACGAATTTATCACAACACCTTCGACTTTAGGAATCTCAACCGGTTTGCCAGGTGGTGACGAGAATCGATCTTCGGCAGAGGTATGGATGACTAACATCATGCGATTACCAGTGCTCTACACCGGATCTTTAGGAAGTTGGAACTTAGGTTGGATGGACACTCCGATACCTGACATCACTTTCTTTTTTGCAATGTTTGTTTTTGCTGGATTGATTTTTACTGGTATTGGTCAAATGTCTAAATATAAATTACTAGCGCTTTTATTTTTATTATCAATGATGGCTTTTATTCCCTTGAGAATTTTAGCCCTGGGTAAAAATGTTGTTGGGGAAAATGTTCAACCAAGATATTTCTTACCCTTTTTATTCGTAATTATTGGGTTGAGTTTGTTTATTAACTATAAAGAAAGTTTCATTACTTTCTCAAATAGTCAATTAATATTTATTGCAACAAGTCTTTCTATCGCTCATGCGTTTGCGCTTCACTATGTGATGAGAAGGTATATCACTGGCACCGATGTAGTCTCATGGAATTTAAATAGAAATGCAGAATGGTGGTGGGATCCACTACCTAGCCCAATGACGACGTGGTTTATCGGGAGTTTTGCCTATATTTTAATGATTTCTATAGCTATTACTTACTTGAGTAATTTGGCTAAGAAATCGCAATTACTGCAGCATTAAATAACTCGGTATGTAAATCAACATCAGATCTTTTAGTGGTTGGACACATCAAAGCCATGTTGTGAAAAGGCGTCATTAATACATCGCGATTGGCCATAAATAGATGTAGGTATTCATCTAAATCATCGTCCGCAGCATTAGCTGACTCGGTACCATTTTTGGGGCTAGGGTTTGTGAATCTATATTCGGCTCTGGCGCCAAGTTGGGTAATTGACCAAGGGGTATTTGTTTCATCCAAAGTTTTCTGAACGCCTTGGGTAAATTCAGTTGCCAAATTGATCATATGATCAAAAGCTGCTTCAGTTAGAACTTGCTCCAGCGTGGCTCTCATACATGCCACCGATAAAGCGTTGCCAGAGAGTGTGCCACCAACTCCACCAACATCTACTAAATCAGCATCATCGAAGTATTTAACTTTGTCTGCCAACTCTGCAGTTAAACCATAAGCGCCGGAAGGGATCCCGCCGCTGATTGATTTACCAATCGTAAATAAGTCAGGTTTTAAATCCCAAGCGCTAGTTGCGCCACCATAGCCAACAGAAAAAGTATGGGTTTCGTCAATCAATAAGAGTGCTTGATATTTATCTGCTAATTCTCGCAAACCCTCTAAAAAGCCAGGCTCTGGCAAAACTATTCCGATGTTGGTAAGTGCAGGTTCAGTAATTATTACTGCCACATCATTATTTTTTAGTTGAGCTTCAACTGAAGCTAGATCATTAAATTCAGCAACTCTAGAAGTTAGGTTGATATCAGTTGGCGCACCGACGTTACCTGGTCGCAATTTGGTTTCGTTATTACTGCCTGTTACAACAAAAGTTTCATCAACTGAACCATGATAGCAATAAGAAAAAGCTAGAACTTTTGGTTTTTTAGTTACCATCCGGGCAATTCTTAATGCCCAACGATTTGCATC
>CAZXCT010000068.1:0-3702 GCA_964639395.1 uncultured Bifidobacterium sp. | reverse complement strand
AAACCCCCAGACCATTTATTCATCCAAGTCATAGGCACTTGACCAAAAAGATTGTCGGCTGCATTAAAAAGTTCGAGTGATTTTGGGTTACGGGTTAAATAGGTGTTGCGTTCAGCAACTAATGCTTGAGTTAATTTGTTGCGATCCACCATGGTGCTTTGAGATTACTTATCTTGAGCGCCAAAGTTATTAGGTGGGGTAGCAAAGGTATTCGCCATCTCAACAAATCTTGAGTAATGACCTTGAAACGAAACCGTGACTGTGGCAGTGGGGCCGTTACGGTGTTTTGCCACGATTAGATCGGCTTCACCGGCTCGTGGGGATTCGCGGTCATAAGCGTCTTCACGGTGGATCAACATAACCACGTCAGAATCTTGCTCAAGTGATCCAGATTCACGAAGGTCAGAGAGCATTGGTCTTTTATCTTGCCTCTGTTCTGGGGAACGGTTTAGCTGGCTAATTGCAATCACCGGTACTTCAAGTTCTTTTGCTAAAAGTTTTAGTGAGCGAGAAAATTCACTTACCTCTTGTTGGCGGCTTTCTACCTTTTTACCACTAGACATTAACTGTAGGTAATCAACTATCACTAGTTTTAAATCATGCTTTTGTTTTAAGCGGCGGCACTTAGCTCTGATTTCAGAAATAGTTAAGTTGGGTGAATCGTCGATAAACAATGGTGAATCTGAAATAGCAGACATCTTGCGAGCAAGTCTTTGCCAATCGGTATCTGACATTTTACCAGCTCGCATTGATTGCAAGGCAATAGAAGATTCGGCAGAGAGTAATCTCATCACAATTTCATTGCGCGCCATTTCAAGTGAAAAGATGGCGCTAGTCATTTTGTTTTTAATACTGGCAGCTCTGGCGAAATCTAAACCAATTGTTGACTTACCCATACCTGGTCTTGCCGCAATCATTACTAGTTGCCCAGGTTGTAATCCGTTTAGTAGAGAATCTAATTCACCAAATCCGGTCGGAACACCAATGAGTGCACCATCATGATTTGCAATTGCTTCTATTTCGCTAAGAGCATTGTTTAATAAATCTTGTAATCTTTGATAATCATCACTCGACCTACGATCTGTTACGTCATAAACTTCTACTTGCGCACGGTCAACTAAGTCGTCAACATCACCTTGCTCGTCATAGCTCATATTGATAATACGAGTACCTGCTTCAACTAAGCGACGCAAAATTGCTTTCTCATGAACTATTCGCGCGTAATAAGCAGCATTAGCCGCGGTTGGTACCGAGGCAACCAAAGTGTGAATGTAGGTAGGGCCACCGATTCGGTTTAGCTCACCAAGGCGAGTTAATTCAGCGGCAACGGTAACTGCATCCGCTGGTTCGCCCCGACTGTAAAGATCAAGCACTGTTTCAAAAATAGTTTGATGAGAATTTCTATAAAAATCATGAGTTTTAATTTCTTCAATTGCTTCAGCGATGGCATCTTTGCTAAGCAGCATGGCGCCTAGTACGCCTTGCTCAGCTGCTATGTCTTGTGGGGGAAGGCGAGTTGGATCTGTCGCGGGCCTTGGTAACTCGGCAACCGACACGAAGCCCTCCTAATCAATTTAAGTTACTCATAAGCATTTCATTTGAGTATGACATTTTTACGATGTTGTTGGACTAAATGTATTGGTTAAACAGGGCTTTTACCTAGCAGCCCTGTGGATTAACCTGTGTATAACTAGGGGATATCCCTTTATTTATGGGGTAGTTGTGACGTTGTGTTGTGGATGACGTGTGCAGAGACAAAGTCATTTATCTGCATTAATTCAACCTGAGCAGGCAGAATATCAACTTCAGCCTGTGGGCGAAAAATATATTTTTCTATCTCTAATCTAGCGTTGCCGCTGTGACCAATGGGCAAATTAGGAAAGAAGTGTTCTCACTTTCCATCCCTGCGTTTGGTGCTTTTGCTGCTCCTTCACTTTTTTTATTAGTTGATTCTTGGGTAGTCGCCGGATTAGGTGCCGCACCCTTAGCTGGTTTGAGTTCAGCTAGCGCAGTAATTGTGACAATAACTGGATTATTAATTTTTTTAACCTTTGGCACTACTACTTCGGTTGCCCGTGCTTTTGGAGCACAAGATCAAGAGTTAGTTAAGAAAAATATAAACAACTCATTAACAAGCAGTATCTTTTTAGGTTTTATCTTAACTGCGCTGGTGGTAATTTTTTCTAAGCAATTAGCCTTAATTTTAGGAACAGAGGAATCAGCTAGTTACGCGCAAGAATATTTAATTTATGCAAGTTTAGGAATATTTTTCTTAATTTTAAATCTTGCTTTAGTGGGTATTTTACGTGGAGTTTCAGATACCAAAACTACACTTTGGGTAAGTCTAGCTAGCGTATTAATTAATTTAGTTTTAGTTTTGGTATTAGTAAGAGTTTTTAATTTAGGAATAAAAGGTTCTGCCATTGCTACCAGTGTGGCAGCTATGAGTGGGTCTTTATTATTTTTATATTTACTGAAGAAAAAACATAATATTTCTCTTAATGGTGTTGAGTTTTCACTTAAACCTTTATTTGAAGTTATTAAAGACAATGTTGCTTTAATGTGGCGCACCCTAATGTTGCGCTTAGCATTACTAGCTGCACTTTATGCAGCAACTTTGCAAGGCACCATAACCTTGGCAGCTTTTCAAGTAATGTTAGTGATTTGGATGGGTTTGGCTTTAGTTTTAGATTCTTTAGAAGTAGCCGCGCAGGTAATGAGCGCTAAAGCTTTTGGTGCTAATGACTCAAGATTGTTAAAACTAACAAATAAAACTTTAATTAAATACTCAGTAATTTTAGGTGCTACATTAATGGTGGGTTTATTGATTTTTTATGGGGTTGGCCCCTACTTGTTTACTGATGATTCTCAAGTACATGAACTAATCAGATCTGTTTGGATTTTGTTAGCACTAGTACAGATTTTAAATGCGGTAGTTTTTGTAACCGATGGAATACTTATGGGGATGAATGATTTTAAGTTTTTAGCAATCGTGCAAACACTTGGCCTGGTGGGGCTAGTTATTTCACTGTTTTTTGCTGATTCGCTTTTCTTAATTCTTGTTTCATTAAGTGCCTGGATGAGTATTAGATTGATTTTTCAACTCTGGCGAGTAGAAATAGGATTGAAATTATGAATTTGGCCAACATCAAAACGGTTTCTGTGATTTGCCTAGGCAATATTTGTCGCTCCCCCATAGGTGAAGTGGTGCTTCGAGATCGCTTTGAAAAACATGGATTAGAAATCGAGGTTTCATCTGGTGGCACTGGAAGTTGGCATATTGGCGAGGATGCTAATCCCAGAACGATAAAGGTATTAGAAGCTAACAATTACTCAATATCTCATAGCGCTCAACAAGTTGATCGCACTTGGTTTAAAGAAACTGATTTATTTTTAGCAATGGATTTAAGTAATAGAGCGAATTTATTGAAAATGGCTGGGGCGGAATTTTCTGAGAAAGTTTTGATGTATCGGTGGTTTGATGAATCCCTTAGCCATTTACCGCAGGATCATCCTGATTTAGAGGTGCCAGATCCTTATTTCAGTGGGGAAAAAGAATTTGAAGAAGTGTTGAAAATGGTAGAGCAAGCTGCCGATGGATTTGTAAATAAAATAAGACAGAGCCTTTAGGGGCCCTGTCTTATTTTTTAATTAACCTATTTTGATTTGTACTGTTGCTGTTACTTCAGGATGAAGCTTGGC
>CAZXCT010000067.1:0-6600 GCA_964639395.1 uncultured Bifidobacterium sp. | reverse complement strand
TATTAAATACCGCCCCACGAACTAGGTGGGGTTCAATGCCAACTGCAGGGGATTGTTCGTAGATTTTTACCCCAAGGTTCGTGACTACTTGCGCCAACCCACGCACCAACTTAGCTGGGTTAATTACTGCGCAATGCGGGGTGAAGGTACCGCCATAAATTTTTGAAGCAGACATTAAATCGTGTGTTTGCTCACGGGTCAATAATTTAAGAAAGCTTTCGTCAAAACCCCACTCTCGATAATGGTTAATTTCATTTCGGGCTCGTTGTAGTTGTAATTCACTGCGGGCTAGCGTTACAGTGCCACCGCGCTGCCAATCGGTATCAATATTTTCTACTTTTAAGACTTGTTCAATCTCGTTTACGGTATCTACCATGGATAGATATTGATTTTTTGCTGACTGCTTGTTAGATACTTTTGCAAGTTTTTCTAGACTTGTCGGAAACAATGCTGAGCACCAACCGCCGTTTCTACCACTTGCGCCAAATCCAATAAATTCCTTTTCAATAAGCGCAATTGATAAATTGGGATCTAATTTTTTTAGGTAATACGCAGTCCACAACCCAGTGAATCCACCACCAACGATTGCTACATCAACTTGTAGATTATTTGTTAGTTTTACTCTACCTGGAACATCTGCTAATTGAGAAAACCAAAAAGAGGGATAAGTCATGATTGTGGTGGATTTACCATCAAATTCTTCACACTTTGTGGAACAGCAATTTTCTCTGCGTTTTCATCACCGGCAATTGGGTCTAATGCAACTTTTGTTAGCGGTAAAACTCCAGCCCAAATTGGTAAAGCTAGATCCTCTGGCCGGTCTTCGTGTGGGCCACTTCTGACTTTTACGGAAGTTTCTGTTAACGCAAACTCAACAATAATTGTGGCCTTTACTTCATCTGGCTTCATCGGCCTAACTTCACTCGATCTGCCAGGGAATAATTTTTCTGTCAGTATGTCTAACGCCACTTCTTTTTCAGCACCTGTCAATAACTTTGCCGAACCAAAGGCGATAACACTTCGATAATTCATCGATGATTCGAAGGCGCTTCTGGCAAAAACTAATCCATCTAAAATTGTTACTTCAACAGCGGCTTTGGCACCGGTGGCAAGTATTTTCATTAAGCGTGATGCGGCTGAGCCATGTAAAAGCAAGCGCTCACCATCTCGGGCAAATCCCATTGGGATTACAAAGGGCTGGCCAGATTCGTCCGCGATTGCTACGTGGGCCAGCACTGACAAATCTAAAATTTCATTTCGAGTATCTATGTCTGTGATGGCACGCTCTGGCACGCGTTTGATTTTGGTGCGTTCAGTGGAGCCTGGTTGAGTCATTGTTAAATCATAGGGCTCAAATCAAAATGTTACGGATGTGAAAATTGGTACTAAGTGAAAATGTAACTAAATGGTTACCTAGCCGGGTAGTAAAGCCCGGGGCTATTTACTAGTCTCTAGTGATTACCTTTGAAAGAGGAGCATCTTGGGCCAGAAGAAGGAACTTAAAAATTTCATCAACGGCGAATCAGTTTCAGGAAAATCCGGACAAACGCTTGATCTGATAAATCCAACCACCGGAGAAGTTTTCGCGACTGCACCAATATCAAATGAAGCAGATGTTGATCATGCATTTAAATCTGCCGCAAAGGCTTTTGAAACTTGGAAAGAATCAACACCATCTGAAAGATCGCTTGCAATGTTTCGTATTGCCGATCTATTTGAAGAGCACGCAGAAGAATTAATTGCTTTAGAGTCAGAAAATACTGGTAAACCAATTGGCGTCACAAAAGCAGAAGAGATTCCGCCAATGGTTGATCAAATCAGATATTTTGCAACTGCCGCCAGAAATTTAGAGGGTAAATCTGCTGCTGAATACATGAAGGGTCACACTTCATATATTCGTCGTGAGCCAATTGGTGTGATTGGACAAGTTACACCTTGGAATTATCCAATGATGATGGCGGTTTGGAAGTTTGCTCCGGCGATTGCCGCTGGCAACACAGTGGTATTAAAACCAAGTGATACTACCCCGCTAACAACAGTTCGTATGGCGCAAATGATTCATGAAGCTGGAATTTTACCGCCGGGAGTTTTAAATGTGGTAACAGGCGATCGCGATACTGGTCGCGCTTTAGTTGAACATGAAGTCCCACAAATGGTTGCGATAACTGGCTCAGTTGGGGCTGGTATGCAAGTGGCACAAAGTGCTGCAACTAATTTAAAACGTGTCCACCTTGAATTGGGTGGCAAGGCGCCTGTTGTTGTTTTTGATGATGCTGACATTGCTGCTGCCGCAGAATGGATTGCGATTGCCGGCTACTTCAATGCGGGTCAAGATTGCACCGCTGCCACGCGAGTAATCGCAGCAGCTGGAGTTTATGACGACTTTGTAGCAGCGATTAGCGAACAAGCAAAAAATACTCAAACCAGTTTTGCTAAAGGCCCCGCCGATCCAGATTCTTTTGTACCACCAGTTAATAACGCCAATCAATTAGCAAGAATTACTGGATTTTTAGATCGCACACCTGCGCATGCTGAAGTATTAGCCGGTGGACATCGGCAAGGCGATCGAGGATATTTTGTAGAGCCAACCGTGGTAGCAAACTTAAAGCAAGATGACGAAATGATCCAAAGTGAAATATTTGGACCAGTCATCACTGTCCAAAAGTTTGCTGATGAGGCTGAAGCACTTCGTTTTGCTAATGGCGTTAAATACGGCTTGTCCGCTAGCGTTTGGACAAAAGACGTAGGCCGGGTAATGAGAATGACTAAAGGCTTAGATTTTGGCTGCGTTTGGGTCAACACCCATATCCCGATGGTGTCTGAGATGCCGCATGGTGGCTTCAAGCACTCGGGATATGGCAAAGATTTGTCCATGTATGGATTTGAGGATTACACTCGAATCAAGCATGTGATGATAAACAACAATTAAACAAAGAACACAAATCGGAGGGAATAAAGCAATGGCAAAAAAGAAAAGACCAGCGCAAGCACCAAAAGAGTTACAACCGTTTCTCTCGCGTCGTGGCTTCTTAAAAGCAGCAGGCGCTACTGGAGTCGCTGCATCTACTGTTGGATTTTCATCAGCTTTGGCGGGTTGCTCAACTAGTTCTGCCGATGTGGTTTGGTCTAACTGGACTGCTTATATGGACGTGGACGATGACGGCAATTTTGTCACTTTAAATAAGTTTACTGAAGCAACTGGATTAACTGTCGAGTATCCAGAAGATTACAGTGACAATGATGAATTCTGGGCAGAAGTTTTGCCGCTCCTCGAGTCAGGTGAACCAACTGGCCGCGACATAGTTTCACCAACTGACTGGATGGCAGCACGTTGGATCAAGCTTGGCTACGCACAAGAATTAAATAAAGCCAATATTCCAAACGCTAAAAATTTAATCCCAGAATTATCGAATCCTGGTTTTGATCCTGGTCGCGTTTACACGATGCCATGGCAATCAGGTTATGGAGGATTGGGCTGGAACAAAGCGCTATTACAAGAGGCGCTTGGTACCAGCGATATGACAACTGTGGATCAATTGTTCGATTCACGTTTAGCTGGGCGAGTGGTTTTGCTTAGCGAAATGCGCGACACCATGGGTGTTGTTTTGGCCTGGCAAGGCGCTGATCCAACGAACTTCACTTCAGATGAGTTTTATGCGGCGATTGACTTTTTGCAATCAAAAGTTGATGATGGCCACATTCAAAACTTCATGGGTAACGAATACCTACAACCACTCGATCTGGGCGAAATAGTTGCAGTATTAGGTTGGTCAGGCGATTTGGTTCAATTGGGTGAAGATTTTGGATTTAGTCTTCCTGAAACTAGAGGTAACTTGTGGACAGACAACTTACTGATTCCTGTTGGTGCTGCCAATAAAGAAAATGCTGAGAAGCTAATCGATTGGTATTACCAACCAGAAATTGCGGCAGAACTGGCTGCATGGGTGAACTACATAACCCCAGTAGTTGGTGCAAAAGAAGCGGCAATCGCGATTGATCCAGAGTTGGCAGAGAACCCATTGATCTTCCCAACCGAAGCGGACTTAGCTAAGACCTTTATCTTTAAGGAATTAACTGACGCTGAAGAGCAAGAGTACTCAGCCGCCTGGCAGAAATTGCTCGGCAATTAGACAAGCAAACCAATAGTTATCTAGAGTGCTCCTTGCAGATACCTGCAAGGAGCACTTGCCATATAGGGGGATAAGCGAATGCCGAGAAACCATACTGTGCAAGATTTGCATCTAAAAAATTTAACTAAACGTTATGACGATTTCATTGCAGTTAATGACTTAACGCTAACCATTCCCGCAGGATCCTTTTTTGCTTTGCTAGGCCCTTCAGGTTGCGGAAAGACCACCACATTAAGAATGGTTGCAGGTTTAGAAGAGCCGACAAGTGGCGAAATTTTAATTGGCGAAGAAAACATTGTGCCGTTACCTCCCTACAAACGCCCGGTAAATACTGTTTTTCAAAGTTATGCCTTGTTTCCGCATTTGACAATTTATGAAAATATTGCTTTTGGATTACGTCGTCGTGGAATTAAAGACATAGACAAAACCGTGAAAGATATGCTGGCCTTGGTTGAGTTGACGCCAATGGCAGAGAGAAAACCAACCCAACTTTCTGGCGGTCAGCAGCAGCGAGTTGCAGTAGCTAGAGCTTTAATTAATAAGCCGGATGTTTTATTACTTGATGAGCCACTAGGTGCCTTAGATTTAAAATTACGCCGGCAAATGCAGTTAGAGCTTAAGTGGATTCAAAAAGATGTCGGAACTACTTTCGTACACGTTACACACGATCAAGAAGAGGCCATGACAATGGCCGATACAGTCGCGGTAATGAATGAAGGGCGAATTGAACAAATGGGTTCGCCAGTTGAGATTTATGAAAATCCTAAAACAACCTTTGTAGCTAACTTTTTAGGTCAATCAAATTTATTTAGTGGCACGGTCAAAGGAATTGATGGCGAATTGTTGGCTGTTGATGTAAATGGTGTGACCTTGTATGTACCAAAGAGTAAAACTAATATTACAAGTGGCAAGATTGTGATCGGGGTAAGGCCTGAAAAAATAAAAGTAGTAGATGTTGACACACCTGGGCTACCTAAGAATCAAATTATCGGAACAATTTCTGACAACGCATTCGTCGGTGTATCTACTCAGTATGTTGTTGAATCACCTTGGGGCCAAGAATTATCTGCCTTTGAGCAAAATGTAGATCCAAATGATCTGGGTTATAAGGGAAACAAAGTAGTTTTAGCGTGGGAGCCAAGAAATTCGTTTGCGCTAGACCCTGGTGAAGATTTAACTGCAGGAATTGAGCCGGAGTTGGTAAGTAACTGAGATGACAGTTACCACCAAGTCGAAGCGGATCAAGACCGCATATTTGTTGCTGATTCCCGGTTTTGCGTGGTTATTTTTCTTTTTCTTTTTTCCTTTAGGTTCACTCTTAGCTACCTCACTCAAGCGCCCTTTAGGTGATTCGCCTGAAGCTGGTTTTGCTTACGCCTTGCAATTTAGTAACTATTCTCAGGCTATAGCCGAATACTGGCCTTACTATGTGCGTGCTTTTACTTTTGCAGCAATAGCTACGATTTTTTGTTTACTATTGGCATATCCAATTGCTTATTACATGGCATTTAAGGCAAAAAAATATAAGTACGTGATGCTGGTCTTGATTGTTGCTCCGTTTTTTGCTTCGTTTTTGCTTCGAACCAATGCCTGGAAAACTATTTTGTCTTCAGAAGGAGCAGTTGTTGGCTTTCTAAACTTTTTAGGGGTTTTACCCGAAGAGCGAATCCTTAGTACCTCGTTTGCAGTTATTTTGGGTTTAATTTATAACTTTTTGCCTTTCATGATTTTGCCGCTATTTATTTCGTTAGACAAGATTGATAAGCGCTTTTTAGAAGCTGCTGGTGATCTATATGCAACAGGAAATCAAAGATTCTGGAAGATAGTTTGGCCGCTATCCATACCGGGTGTTGTTAGCGGAACTATTTTGACGTTTATCCCAGCTTCAGGCGATTACATCAATGCTGAATTACTCGGTGGGATTGGCGACAAAATGATTGGAAACGTAATTCAATCTCAATTCATAATTCTTAGAAACTATCCACAAGCTAGCGCTTTATCGTTTACTTTAATGGCGATTGTTCTGGTATTTCTTTACTTGTATTTGAGAAAAATCGGCACAAAGGAATTGCTCTAATGAGAAAATTTGGCAGACAACTCAGGGCTAGGTTCTTACAAGGATTTTCAGTAGCTGTGATTACGTATCTGATGATTCCTTTGGCCTTAATTATTATCTTGAGCTTCAACAAGCCGCGTGGTCGGCAAAATACCAGTTGGAATCAGTTCAGTTTTGACGCTTGGACAAATATTTGTAGAGACCCCACCATTTGTAGGGCGTTTTCACTGAGCGTGCAAATTGCAATTTTGGTAACAATAGTGGCAACTATTTTAGGAACTTTAATCTCATTTGCTCTAGTGCGTCATAAATTCAGCGGTAAAGATTCAGCGACGCTTGGCGTGTTTATTCCACTTTCTACGCCTGATGTAATTGTTGGTGCATCGTTGTTGGCATTATTTTTAAATATTTTTA
>CAZXCT010000066.1:0-6627 GCA_964639395.1 uncultured Bifidobacterium sp. | reverse complement strand
GCTGCTTTAAAAATATCTACTAAGCCTTCGGCTTCTGCTTGCAAAGCAACTTTTGCTGAACCCGGCACAACCATTAACCGCACTGAATCCGCAACTTTCTTGCCTTTAATAATCGCTGCTGCTGCTCGCAAGTCTTCGATACGACCATTTGTACAAGACCCAAGAAAAACTGTGTCTACTTTTATGTCTTTGATTTTTGTTCCAGGTTTAAGATCCATGTATTGCAAAGCCTTTTCAGCTGCTGTGCGCTCAACTGGATCAGAAAAACTCTCAGGATCCGGAACGCTAGCTGTGATCGGTACACCTTGCCCCGGGTTGGTGCCCCACGTTACAAACGGTGCCAAGTCACTGGCGTTAATAATGACTTCTGCGTCAAAAGTTACATCTTCATCGGTAGTCAACGTCTTCCAGTAAGCAACTGCCGCATCCCATTGCTCACCTTTCGGAGCATGCGGGCGACCCTTTAAATATTCAAACGTAGTTTCATCAGGTGCAATCATTCCTGCTCGTGCGCCAGCTTCGATCGACATGTTGCAGATCGTCATTCGTCCTTCCATTGAAAGGTTTCGAATTGCCTCACCGCGATATTCTAAAACGTAGCCTTGCCCACCACCAGTTGATATTTTTGCAATGGTAGCCAAAATAATATCTTTAGCAGTCGAGCCTTCTGGCAATGTTCCGTTTACTGTGATCGCCATAGTTTTAAAAGGATTCAAGGGCAGAGTTTGTGTTGCTAATACATGCTCAACTTCACTGGTGCCAATACCAAATGCCAGCGCGCCAAATGCTCCGTGCGTAGAGGTGTGGCTATCGCCGCAAACAATTGTCATTCCAGGTTGAGTTAAACCTAATTGCGGACCAACTACATGCACGATTCCTTGGTCAACATCGCCAAGTGAATGGATTCTTAATCCAAATTCTTTTGCATTATTTCTTAAAGCTTCAATCTGCGCGCGAGAGACTGGATCGGCAATCGGTTTGTCTATATCAATAGTTGGAACATTGTGATCTTCAGTTAATAAGGTTAAGTCAGGCCTGCGGAGTTTTCGCCCAGAAGACCTCAAGCCATCAAAAGCTTGCGGACTTGTTACCTCATGAACTAAATGTAGATCGATATAGAGCAAATCAGGTTCGCCTTGAGCTTTATGCACAACATGTGCATCCCAAACCTTTTGCGCTAACGTGCGTCCCACTTTTTGCCTTTCTAATTTAATGCTGTAGCCCCGACGGGATTCGAACCCGCGCTACCGCCTTGAGAGGGCGGCGTGCTAGGCCACTACACAACGGGGCCGTGTGACGAGCACCCTCAATCAAATAATTGAAGGCCTAGCAACTCGTCGAGTTGAACCGTAATTCCAAGGATATCGCACCGCTAGCGAAGTCGAATTCGCTCCGGAGTTAATTGAGCCAATGAGGTAATCCCTAGCAATCTCATATTGGTTTCAATTTCTTTTTTCAAAATTTCTACTACTCGCTCGACGCCTAATTTGCCGCCCGCCATGATCCCGTAGAGATAGGCCCGCCCCACAAATACCGCATCCGCACCAAAAGCTATCGCAGCCAAGACATCTGAGCCGCTCATTATGCCGCCATCTAAAAATACTTTCATATTTTTGCCGACTGCTTTTTTAACCTGTGGCAACAACTCCAACGGCACCGGCGCCTTATCTAATTGCCGTCCCCCATGAGTTGAGAGAATTATTCCGTCGATACCAGTTTTAATAAGTAATTTTGCATCCTCGACGCTTTGCACGCCTTTTACAAGAATTTTGCCCTTCCAATTTTTTCTTAACCAAGCAATATCTTTTACAGTTATTGATGGGTCAAAAATTTTATCTATTAATTCTTGCACTGTGCCGCCAGTATTTTTTAACGAAGCAAACTCTAAAGGTGCAGTTGTTAAAAGATTTAGCCACCAATGTGGATGGAGCGCCATATCAAAAAGTGTTTTAGAGGTTAGTTTTGGTGGAATAGTCAATCCATTACGAACGTCGCGGTAACGCGAGCCACCAACAACAGTATCAACAGTTAAAATAATTGTTTCATAACCGGCTTTTCTTACGCGTTCCACTAATTGTTCATTCAGTTTGGTATCTCGACGCATGTACAACTGAAACCAAAGCCTGGCACCTGGAACTGCTTGTGCTAAATCCTCTGGTGAAGTGGTACCTAAAGTAGATAGCCCATAAGCGATGCCATACTTTTCAGCAACCTGCGCTACCGCAATTTCGCCTTGATAATTCATCATGCGTGTAAATCCAGTTGCGGCAAACGCAAAAGGTAACGAATTAGGCTTGCCTAGTAAATCAATAGAGGTGTCAATAGTTGTAACATCACGTAAAACTCTGGGTGAAAATTCAACAGAGTTAAAAACTTCTTTAGCGCGGTTCAGGCTGGCTTCAGTACCGGCCGCGCCGTCGGTGTAATCAAATACCGCCTTAGGGGTGCGCTTTTTAGCAATTTCTCGAATATCTTCTAAGTTTGCCGCTTTAGCTAATCTCACTTGGGTTCTTCTAAAAGAAGGAAGACTAAATCCGATTAATGGCAATATTTCACTTGGTCTAGGTAAGCGTCTTTTGGTCACTTGACTTCCTTTTTTTTAAAAGCTGGGGTACTAGGACTCGAACCTAGACAAACAGATCCAGAAACTGTCGGGCTGCCAATTACCCCATACCCCATCTAAGTAATAAAGATTAGACCATTAATGCTTTATTGATTCGCGATAGGCAGCAATCTTTACCCAACAACTCCATAGATTCAAATAAAGGAGGTGACACCCTTCTGCCGGTAATCGCAACTCGCAAAGGGGTAAATGCCAAACGAGGTTTTAGCCCCAATTGTGTAACTAGCACCTGATTTAATTTATCGTGCAAAATTTGGGTATTCCAATCTTCAATTTCTGTTAGCTCAACCAGTGCTGCCTGTAATGCCTTTTTGCCATCTTCGCTTTGTACTTGCGAAATATCTGATGGTTCAATTTCAAAATTTGCTTCAGTTTCAAATAAAAATCTCAACATCCCAACTGCTTGGGACAAAGTTTCCATTCGCTCTTGCACAAGGGGTACTGCTTTATGGAGTAGATCTACGTTTTGTTCAACTTCAGTTAGATTTGCATTTTTTAAAAAAGGTATTAACCGCGCTGTAAGCTCTGAAACTTCCAAGCTTCGGATCCAGTCAGCATTTATTGCGGTGCACTTTTTTAAATCAAATTTGGCTGGATTAGCACTTACTCGCGCTAGATCAAAATTTTCTGACATTTCTTTCATTGAAAAAAATTCTCTATCCTCACCAAAAGACCATCCCAATAGTGCTAAATAATTCATTAGTCCTTCAGGTAGAAACCCCTCCTTTTGATACAAAGACAAACTTGATTCAGGATCACGCTTTGAGAGTTTTTTATTTTTTTCGCCCATCACATAAGGCAAGTGGCCAAATTCTGGAGTGATGGAGTTTCCGACACCGATTTTTGCAAACGCTTCGTATAAAGCAATTTGTCTAGGGGTAGAAGAGAGTAGATCCTCCCCTCGCAATACATGCGTGATACCCATCAAAGCATCATCAACCGGATTAACTAATGGATAAAGCGCTTCACCATTAGCCCTCACAATTACATAATCTGGTACGTGCTCTGCTTGAAAAGTTATTTCACCTCTAATTAAATCTTTAAAAGTGATTGCCTTATCTGGCATTCTAAATCTAAGTACCGGCTGACGTCCGTCAGCTATAAATTTTTGAACTTCAATCTGTGACAAATCTCTGCAATAACCGTCATAGCCAGAAGTCTTACCTTGGGCTTGAAGCGCTTTACTGCGTTCGCTAGTTTCATCTTGCGTGCAATAGCAATGGTAGGCAAATTTATTTTCAAATAGTTTCTCTGCTACTTCTTTATAAATTTGCTTTCGTTCGCTTTGCCGATAGGGCTGGTGTGGGCCACCTACCTCCGGGCCTTCATCCCAATCTAAATCCAGCCAACGCATAGCAGCTAGCAGTGCTTGATACGAATCTTCACTATCGCGCGCCGCGTCGGTATCTTCTATTCTGAAAACGAATGTGCCATTATTTTTTCTTGCGAAAGCCCAATTAAAAAGTGCGGTGCGAATCATTCCTACGTGCGGATCACCAGTAGGGGAAGGGCAAAACCTAACTCGAATATTGGATTTTGTACTCATTGCGCCTTAGCGTACTAGGAAGGGTTTTTGCGTAACAATCCATAAAGCACAGCATCACTAATAGCGTTCCAGCTTGCTGCGATCACATTCTCATGCACACCAACCGTGTCCCATTCGCGTTCACCATCGGTTGTTTCAATTAAAACTCTGGTGATCGCCCCGGTACCTTTGGCGCCATCTAAAATTCTTACTTTATAGTCAATTAGTTCTAATTTTTCTAGTTCCGGATATATTCTTCCGAGTGCAGTACGAAGGGCTTTATCAAGCGCATTCACCGGCCCATTACCTTCTGCAACTTCGACTAACCGCTCCTCGCCCGCTTTAAGCCGCACCGTTGCCTCACTCACCACTTCACCATTTGGTAACTGCTCAACGATGGCGCGCCATGACTCAACGGTAAAAAACTTTTGAGTATCTTGGCCTAATTCATTGCGTAACATTAATTCAAAAGAGGCATCAGCTGCTTCAAATGTGTAGCCACGATTTTCTAAGTATTTAACTTTTTCAACGACTCTTCCTACAACATCTTTTTCTTCAGATAGATCTATGCCTAACTCTCTACCTTTCAATTCGATTGAGGCACGCCCCGCCATGTCACTAACCAGCGTTCTCATTTCGTTACCAACTTCTTTAGGGTCAATGTGTTGGTAAAGCATCGGATCAATTTTTACCGCACTGGCGTGTAATCCCGCTTTGTGTGCAAAGGCAGATAACCCTACATATGGTTGGTGCTGATTCGGTGTGACATTTGTTATTTCACTAACTGCGTGAGAGATCCGAGTCATTTCTTGCAAGGACTCCACCGGAACCACCTGCATACCTTTTTTGAGTTGTAGATTCGCTACCACGCTAAATAAATTTGCATTTCCACTTCTTTCGCCATATCCATTTGCTGTTCCTTGCACATGTGTTACACCAGCATCTACAGCTGTCAAGGTATTTGCCACCGCGCAGTTTGTGTCATCGTGGCAATGAATGCCTAATCTGGCGCCTGTCTGTTGTAGCACTGTTTGTACTACCTCACCCATTTCAGTCGGAAGCATTCCCCCATTTGTGTCACACAGCGCAACTACTTCAGCGCCAGCCAGTGCGGCTACCTTCACAACTTCTAGCGCATAATTTTGGTTGCTTCGATACCCATCAAAAAAGTGCTCTGCATCTAAGAACACGCGCCTGCCTTCAGATCTTAAAAATTCAATGGTGTCTTTAATCATTAATAAGTTTTCTTCAAGCGTGGTTCGTAATGCCAATTCAACATGACGATCAAAAGATTTTGCAACTAAAGTAATAACTGAGGCTTGAGAATCAACCAGCGCTCTTACCAACTGATCATCTGCGGCTTTTGCATTCGGCCTACGAGTGGAACCAAACGCTGCAAGCGTTGCATGTTTCAAATTTAATTCTGTTTTTGCTAATTTAAAAAATTCAGTATCGCGCGGATTTGCCCCCGGAAACCCACCCTCAATAAATCCCACACCTAAATTGTCTAGCTGGCGCGCAATATTAATTTTGTCAGTTACTGAAAGATTTAAGCCTTCTTGTTGCGCACCGTCGCGCAGCGTAGTGTCATAAACATGGAACGCATTAGCATCCATCATGTTCATCCTTTCTAAATGAAAAAACCCCTCGCAGCCGCGAAGGGTTAGCGCTCGAGCGAAATAATCGCTTCGGGCGCTCTAGCTAATAATGATCTGGTTAAACACACTAATAGGGTTTCATACCCAAAAAAATGACTTTCCGGTGGGGTGGGCACTTACCTTAAATATCCTGCGTCTTTCGCTGCTCGATACATGTCAGTTTTCGTGTGAACCACACGTCCATGTTGCTGATACTTAGCCTTGACCCGATCTATGTATTGCTTAGCAGTAGATGGAGCAATACTCATTCTTCTGGCTACTGCCTCAAGCTTTAGGCCAGAGGCCGAATCGGCTCGTTACGCTCAAACTTCCAGTACTCAAATAACCAGCCGGTAGTGCTAAATATGACAAAACCTAATCCCATCAAAAACATCCACGGCACTACGACAAATCCAACAAAAGTTATTGCGGCTGAGCCTGCAACCAACATCGGCCACCACGAGTGCGGGGAATAAAACCCATAGTCTGTAGCGGCTTCTGAAATCTCGGCTGCATAATTATCTTCCGGCTGATAGCCGAGGCGGTTTTGGGTGAAGAGTGCATAAAAAGCAACAAGCAGCGCCAAACCACCTGTTAAAACCAACGCAGTGGATCCAACTGGCTCTTGTGTTACGTAAAAATAAATTGCTCCGACTACAAAGTAAAAAACTGCCCCCCAGAAAAAAAGCCAGCCACCAATTTTCATTTAACTACTCAATTCCGTATAACGTTTTTTTTGTCACTGAAAATCGTTTTCCGTGATCTGGTAGATCCGCATACTCAGGATGCGCTTGATCAAATGCGGGACGTTCTGATCGAATCGGTGGAATTGAAGTGAAGTT